>NZ_JBGVBR010000285.1:0-28203 GCF_045225735.1 Succinimonas sp.
TTCCTTTAAATCTTTTCATTTTTATCTCCGCGCGTTCATCCTGCCATTTATTCGATCTCGTAAATCGGCCGCCATTTTACCTGAAAACGCAACCGGGGCGTGATGCGAAAGTCATTCCGGGCTTCTTAAGCTTATGATCTCTCTGAATCAAACACTTTTATTTGCCTTTGCGCTGTTCTCTGCTGCGTAACCTGCTAAGTTCCCTGCCAACCACCAAGTTGTGTCCGGTGCCGGCGGTTTTTTGCGGAACTTTCCCATATATATTATAATCCTCTGATCAGACGGTGTTGGGGATATGATACGGGGCAGCGGAAATGAGTCACAAAAGTTTTAAACGTGTTCTGTTAAAGTTGAGCGGCGAAGCTCTTGAAGGAAAGGAAAGCTTTGGGATTGACCCCGAGGTGCTTGATCGCATGGCCGGAGAAATCGGCGCGGTGGTCAGCTCCGGCGTTGAAGTGGGGCTGGTTCTGGGCGGCGGAAATATCTTCCGGGGCGCCAAGCTGGCTCAGGCGGGGTTAAACCGCGTGGTGGGCGACCATATGGGCATGCTGGCCACGGTGATGAACGGTCTGGCCATGCGGGATGCTCTGTACAGAGCAGGGGTGCCGGCAACTCTCATGTCAGCAATCGCCATGCCCGGCGTGTGCGCCTCCTATTCCTGGACAGAGGCCATTCACGCGCTCTCTGCCGGCCGGGTGGTCATTATGGCTGCCGGTACCGGGAATCCCTTTTTTACCACTGACAGCGCTGCCTGTCTCAGAGCCATCGAGATTCAGGCCGATGCCGTAATCAAGGGCACCAAGGTTGACGGCATTTACAGCGCGGATCCGGTAACTCATCCGGATGCTGAGCTTTACCGGGAGCTCACCTATCAGGAAGTAATGGAAAAAGAGCTCAAGGTAATGGATTTGGCCGCTTTTGTGCTGGCCAGAGATCACAAGATGCCCATTATGGTGTTTAATATGAACCGTCCCGATGCCCTGATGCGGGTGATTTCCGGCGAAGACGAGGGCACTATTGTAAGATAACGTCAGACCGTAACAGGCAATAGTCTGGCAATATCAGATAAAGAAAGGCCTTGGCCTGAAGCCGATTATGTAATTTCAGGCCGTAAAAATAAAAGGTAAATGATTATGTCAGTTAATGATATCAAAGCGACTGCAAAGGAAAAGATGACCAAGGCTGTTAAATCTCTGGAGACCCGGATTTCCAAAGTAAGAACAGGAAGAGCTCAGCCGTCTCTTCTGGATGGCATCATGGTGGATTACTACGGTTCCAAGACCCCGCTGAATCAGGTGGCCTCCATCAATGTGGCCGATGCCCGCACGCTTTCAGTAACCGTTTTTGACCGCAGCGCCGCCAAGGAAGTGGAAAAGGCTATCCGTGACAGCGATCTGGGCCTGAATCCGGTATCTGCCGGCACCTCCCTGCGCATTCCCCTGCCTCCTCTCACCGAGGATCGCCGCAAGGATCTTATCAAGGTCGTCCGGGGCGATATTGAGCAGGGCAAGGTAGAAATCCGCAATATCCGCCGCGATGCCAATAATGACATCAAGGCTCTTACCAAGGACAAGGAAATCTCCGAGGACGAGGAAAAGAGAGCTCAGGATGAAATCCAGAAGCTTACCGACAGCAGCATCAAGGATATTGAAAAGATTCTCGCCGACAAAGAAAAAGAGCTGATGGAGATTTAGTCTTCAGTGCAAAATGAATTATACAGCATTGCCGGAGGCTCGGCGGACAGTCCTCGCATTCCGGCTCATGTGGCTATTATCATGGACGGTAACGGCCGGTGGGCTCAGAAGCGCGGACAGATGCGGCTTGCCGGCCACCGCGCCGGAGTTAAGTCCGTGAGAAAGGCGATTGAATTCGCCGGACAGCACGGCATAAGGCAGCTCACGCTGTTTGCCTTTTCTTCGGAAAACTGGAAACGGCCGGAAACCGAGGTTTCCGGCCTTATGGAACTTTTTTCCCGGGCTCTGTCTAATGAGACAAAGAATCTTGCCGAGAATAATATTGTCTTTCAGGTGGTGGGGGATCTCACGCGGTTTCCTGAAAAGGTGCAGACTGCCATTGCCGCAGCGGAAAAGGCCACCGCGGAAAATTCCGGTCTCAGACTGGTGGTAGCCGCCAATTACGGCGGCCGCTGGGATATTGCCAGAGCGGCCCGGATTCTGGCGGAGAGAGCCCTGTCCGGTTCCCTTGCTCCTCAGGATATCAATGAAGACCTGCTGGCTTCATCTCTTGCTGTCACCAATGATGTGGATCTTCTGATTCGTACCGGAGGAGAGCATCGCATTTCAAATTTCCTGCTCTGGCAGCTGGCCTACAGTGAAATATTCATTACTGATATCCTATGGCCTGATTTTGATGACCGGGTATTTCAGGCAGCCCTGGATTACTATCAGGGACGGGAAAGAAGATTCGGCCTTACCAGTGAACAGGTTCAGAAACGGCAGGGCTGATTATTACTAACATGGGATACTGCCGAACAGAATTTTGCGGCTGGCGGCTTTTGCCAGTATTTTAACTATCACGGATTCCGGTTTGGGAAATGTGATTTGACTGTAGTGACCTTACATCATGCTAACCAGAATTATTACCGGATTCTTCCTGTTTATCGCTGCCGGGCTTTGGCTGTTTTTTCCGGCAGCCGGCACGGAATCCCATCCCTTTCTCGCCCTCGATGTTTTCAAAATGATAAGCGGCCTTGTCATCGCTATCGGAGGCTGGGAGTTTGCGAAGCTTGTTTTTCTGAAACCTGAAGAGAGTAATGGCGCTGCCCCTGCATCCTCCGGAAGCCCGGAAGACCGCAATCTCCTCCTGAAGAGATTCCTCTATGCGGCGGCGGTTTTTCTGCTGGCGCTTCTGTCATTTAATTATGTTGATCATGAAGTCTGGACAGGAAGCTGGGCCCGTCCGGCGGAGGTTATCCGGAATCTGGGAATGAGTCCGCTTCTCTGGATTCTGGCCTTCGGCGCCGTCTGGTGGCTGGCAGCTTCGGTGATGGTGTTTTTTTACCCCCGCTCCGGCGTTCTCATGCGCTTTTGGTGGCAGCGGGCTCTTGCCGGCGTGCTCACTCTCATTCCTTTCGGGGTATCCCTGCTCCTTTTAAGGTATACCGGAATCAGCCACTATGATGAGGATCCTTATATCGGAAGCCGGATTCTGCTTTCGGTAATGATGCTGGTGTGGAGCGCTGATACCGGGGCTTATTTTACGGGGCGTTTTCTGGGACGGCATCATATGAGCTCCCATGTAAGCCCGAAAAAGACCTGGGAGGGGCTGGCCGGAGGGGTAATACTTGCTCTTCTGGTGTACGGCATTCTGTACTATGCCGGCATGTATACCGTTTATTATTCCGGCTTTGCCGCTCTCACGCTGGCAGCTCTGCTTACGGTGATATTTTCAGTTTTCGGCGATCTCTCCGAAAGCATGTACAAGCGCTATGCGGGCATTAAGGATTCCGGAGTGATTTTTCCGGGCCACGGGGGCATGCTGGATCGCATTGATTCCCTGTGCGCGGCGATACCGGTATTTCTTGTTTCCTATGCTCTGTTCAGCCTGCTTTTTTAAATGATTCTCTGTTTCGGAAAGGTTTTTGTTTCATGAATAAAGTTACAGTTTTAGGCGCTACCGGTTCCATCGGCGGCAGCACTCTGGATGTGATAAGAAGAAATCCGGAGAGATACTCTCTTTATGCTGCCACGGCGCGGAATAACGTTTCCCGGATGCTGGAAATTGTTAAGGAGTTTCATCCGGCTGCGGCAGTCATGCTGGAGGAGCGGGCGGCCCAGGAGCTCCGGGGACTTCTCGCGGAAGCCGGTCTTAAGACCGAGGTATTGTCCGGATCCGAGGCCCTGAGCGCGGTGGCCGCCAGCGAGGAAGCGAACAGCGTCATGTCCGCCATTGTGGGAGCAGCCGGTCTTAAGCCGACTCTGGCCGCCATTACCATGGGGAAGACCGTGTATCTGGCCAACAAGGAATCCCTGATCATGAGCGGTCATATATTTGTGGACGCCGCCAGAAGATACAAAGCCCGCATTGTCCCGGTGGACAGCGAGCACAATGCGATTTTTCAGTGCCTGCCGGAAAAGGAGCAGAACCGCATCGGACGCTGCGATCTCCGGGAAGCCGGCATCACCAAGCTGGTTCTGACCGGATCCGGGGGGCCCTTCAGGGATCGGGAAATAAGTTCGCTTTCTCAGGTGACTCCCGAGGAAGCGGTAAGTCATCCCAACTGGAGCATGGGCCGCAAGATCAGCGTTGACAGCGCCACCATGATGAACAAGGGCTTTGAGTTTATTGAAGCCCGGTGGCTTTTCAATGCGGATCCCCGGGATATCGAGGTTGTGGTGCATCCGGAATCGGTGATCCATTCCATGGTGCGTTACCGGGACGGCTCCGTGCTGGCGGAGATCGGGGTTCCCGATATGAGAACTCCCATTGCCCGGGCCATGGCCTGGCCTGACAGAATTGACAGCGGAGCTGCCGCCATAGATTTTACCTCTCTGGGCAGCCTTACCTTCAGAGCTCCCGATTTTAAGCGCTATCCCTGTCTTAAGCTGGCCATAGATGCCTGCCAGACCTCTCAGGCTCTGACCACGGCGGTGAATGCGGCCAACGAAGTGGCGGTGCAGGCCTTCCTTGACGGCCGGCTGAAATTTACCGATATTTACACCGTGGCGGCCCGGACGGCGGATTCCTTTGCTCTGGCGCCGGCGGACTCCCTGGAGGATGTTCTTAATATTGATCTCGCTGCCCGGCAGCGGGCTTACAGTGTTCTTGAGGACCTGTCCAGGTAAAGCCGTTCATGGATATTCTCAGCAACATTTTTTATTTTTGCATTGCTCTGGGGGTGCTTATCGCCATTCATGAGGCCGGTCATTTTTTTATGGCCCGGCTCATGGGGGTGTATGTGGAACGGTTTTCTCTGGGCTTCGGCCCGGTGCTGCTGTCCCGGCGGGGGAAAGACGGCACGGAGTATTCCCTGTCCCTCCTGCCCTTCGGCGGTTATGTGAAAATGTACGGCGAAGACAAGGACAGCATTGATGCCAGCCGGGAACACGAGGCCTTCTGCTGCAAAAAGGTGTGGCAGCGTTTTCTCATTGTTCTGGCCGGCCCCTTTAACAATATTGCTTTGGCCTGGGCGCTTTATTTTCTGGTATTCCTGATGGGAATTCCGGATGTGAAGCCGGTGTTCGATGTGATTTCCGGCGGCCTTGCGGAGCAGAACGGCTTCAGATCCGGAGATCTTATTGTTAAGGTCGGGGATGATGAAGTCGTTGATATTGAAGAGAGTCTGTACAGTCTTATAAGCCGCATCGGAGAGGATACCGTATCCGTAACCGTAAAGGGCGGCTATGGAGCAGAGCAGGAAAGAGAGCTTAATCTCCCGCTGTCCTCTTGGTCTCTGGAGCCGGGGAATCCCCGGATTCTGGATCAGATTGGCCTGGAACCCATGTCATACAAAATCTCCGGGCGGATTGAGATGGTGGAATCCGGATCCCGGGCGGAAAAGGCCGGGCTTCAGAAGGATGATGAATTTGTAAGCTATGACGATATTCCGTACCAGAACTGGAAGTCCTTCAGCTCCTATATTAAGGCGCATCCGGAAAAGACTCTTAAGGTAACCCTGAAAAGAGACGCCCGGGAGCTTACGCTGGATCTGATTCCGGAAGGAAAGGAGAAAAATGGCGTCCTCCAGGGTTATGCCGGAATCATGCCGGCGATTGACGAAATTCCCGGGATAACCTTTGTCAGAAAATATGATTTCTGGCCGGCGGTTAAGGGAAGCTGGTATAAAACCTGGGATATGAGTATTATTACCCTCAGGTTTATCAAGAAGTTTGTCACGGGGGACATATCCCCCAAGAATATTTCCGGTCCGGTGGGCATTGCCAAGGGGGCGGGCTTAACCGGCCGCATGGGATATGTGTTCTTTTTGAGCTTCATGGCGCTTATAAGCGTGAATCTGGGGGTGCTGAATCTCCTGCCGATACCGGTTCTGGACGGAGGGCACCTGTTTTTCTACCTGCTGGAGGGGATATTCAGAAGGCCTGTTTCCGCCAAGGCTCTGGATATACTGATGAAAACGGGTTTTGCGCTTCTCTGTCTTCTGATGATAGTTGCCGTGTTCAATGATCTTTACTTTTCATGGTAGATAAAATGCTGTATTCAAAGCTTTTTTGCTCTATGACGCTGGCCTTGACCGCCATGGGGGCGCTGGGCAATGCCGCTTATGCCTCTCAGGAAGAGAATCCTGTTAACAAATATCAGGGCAGCCTTCCGAAGGTGATGCACATTAATGATATTGAAGTCCGCGGCCTTTACCGGGTTACCAAGGGCGCGGTGCTTTTGTCGCTGCCGGTGCAGGCCGGGGATGACGTTACCAGAGACGATGTGGCTCAGGCTCTTCGCAAGGTCTTCCGCACCGGAAATTTCGACATGGTCAACGCCTATTACACCGATCAGGGCGTGCTGGTGCTGGATGTCAAGGAACGTCCTACCATTGTGAATGTCTCCTATGCCGGTAACAATGCCATCAAGGAGGAGCAGCTTAATGACATTATCAAGTCAAAGAACGTCAAGGTCGGCGAAATTCTGAATGTGGAAAAGCTCCGGGAGCTGGAGGCTTCCCTGGAGGATTACTACAACAGCACCGGCCGTTATCAGGCCAAGGTTTCCACCATTCTGGTATACCTGCCCCGGAACCGCGTGGACGTGAAGTTTAATTTTACGGAAGGCGTCAGCGCCAAAATCGAACAGATCAACATTGTGGGCAATAACAGCTTTCCGGAAGAGAAGCTTCTGGCCCAGATGGAGCTCCGGGATCATGTGCCCTGGTGGAATTTTCTGGCAGACAGAACCTTTCAGGCGCAGAAATTCAGCGGGGATTTGGAGACCCTGCGCTCCTTCTACATGAACCGCGGCTATGTGCGTTTTCGGATTGATTCCACCAGAGTGGAAATGACTCCTGATCGCAAGGGCATTTATCTCAGCATTTCCATCAAGGAAGGGGATCAGTACAGCTTTGACAAGTTCAATGTCATCGGGGAAACCTACGGACATGGCGAGGAAATGCTGAAGCTTATCCCGCTGGTGCCGGGAGATGTTTATGATGCCAATCAGGTTTCTCATACCGAAGAGCTTCTGGCCAATTACATGGGCAAGTTCGGTTACGCCTATACCAAGGTTCAGGCCATTCCGGTCATTGATGACGAAAAGAAGCTGGTTTCCCTGAACTTTTCTGTGGAGCCGGGCCACCGCATATACGTAACCGATGTGAAGATCACCGGAAATACCATTACCACTGACGAGGTGGTGAGAAGAGAGATCCGGCAGATGGACGGCACCTGGTTGTCCAATGAGGCTATCAGCACCTCCAAGAGACGTCTGGATCAGCTGGGCTTCTTTGAAACCGTGGAGATGGCTCCCAGAAAAACCGGGACTGACAGCGACACCGCGGAGGTGATTACCACCGTCAAGGAAAGACCCACCGGTTCCGTTAAGGCCGGCATCGGCTTCGGCACTGAAACGGGCATTAATCTTAACGGCGAAGTTTCTCAGGACAATTTTCTGGGCTACGGCGGCAATGCCAGCATCGGCATCAACACCAACAAGTACGATCAGAAGATCGAGCTCCGCTATGACGAACCCTACTTCACAGTGGACGGCGTCAGTCTGGGCGGCAGCATCTACTATGAAAAGTTTGAAGCCGGCGATGCCAACATTGTGGACTACACTAATGAAAAGTTCGGCGCCTCCCTGGGCATTGGCTATCCCATTGATGAGCACAACTTTATCCACTACAACGTGGGATATGAGCATAACAGACTTTCCCAGACATCCTCGTATGTGCAGATTCAGCGTTTCTGGGATACCTACGGCCATGACAAGGATGTCAACGGCAAGGTGATTTTCCAGAACTACACCGCCGGTATCTCTTATTCCAGAAATTATCTGGACCGGGGAGCTCTGCCCCGGGACGGCAGCAAGCAAACGGTATACGGCACTGTGGCCGTGCCGGGATCCGATACCAGATACTACAAGGTTGGCGCCGACACTACCCATTTCTTCCCGCTGGACAAGGATAAGAAGTTCATCATCAATTTCAGAGCCAAGGCCGGCTACGGCAACGGCTACGGCTCTAAAAACGGCATCGACGAAATACTGCCCTTCTTCCAGAATTACTATCTGGGCGGCGATGAGTGGCTGCGCGGCTTCAAATACAACTCGGCCGGCCCCAAGGCACTCTATAATTCGTTTCTCATGGGCCGGATGGGGGTTATCGGCACCCGGGATTCCATCGGCGGCAATGCCATTGTTGCCGGAAGCTTCTCTCTGATTGTGCCGACGCCGTTTGCCTCCGAGGGCTATGAAAATTCTCTCAGAACCTCGATTTTCCTGGATGCCGGTTCCCTGTGGGATACTAACTACGATCCTGATGCCATCGGCCCCTGCCTGGGAAAGTGCGAAAATATTTACGATTACTCCGATCCTTCGGAATACCGGATGTCCGCGGGAGTGACTCTGGTCTGGGTATCTCCCATGGGGCCGATTGGCTTTTCTCTGGCCGAGCCCATCCGCAAGAAGAGGGGAGATCGGACGGAGTTCTTCACCTTTTCTCTGGGGCGCACCTTTTAACCCGGTTAGTCCGGCATATGGAGTATAATTAAACCGCTCTCCCGGTTAATCATCCCGCGGGCGGTTTATGTCATGACAGTTTACCGAGACAGAGTGACCGGTATCCGGTTGACACTCATGATCTTTGTCAGTAAATTATCGTTATCGTTATTGCAAAAAAAGGAACACATAAAAATGAAGAAACTGTTAACAGTTGCAGCATTATCAGCAGTACTGGCTTTTAGCTCCGTGGCAGCTCAGGCTCAGGAGCTGAAAATCGGTCTCTTCAATTACGGGTATGTGCTTTCCAAGATCCCCCAGACCAAGGCTGCTCAGGCCAAGGTTCAGAAGGCTCTGGATTCCAAGAAGCGCGCCCTGGACAAGATGGAAGCTGATTACAACAACATTCAGAAGGCTCTCCAGAACCCCAATATTACTCAGGCTGATGCCCTCAAGAAGCAGAGAGATCTGCAGATGCTGGAGGCCGAGCTCAAGGTGAAGATTTCCGAATTCCGCGAAGAGGAGCAGAAGATCACCAGCAAGGAGCAGATGGATATCAACAAGAAGGTGCAGAGCGCCATCGATCAGGTGGCCAAGCAGAAGGGACTTTCTGTGGTTTTCCGGGGCGAAGGAGCCGTTTATCTCGGTGATGACTCTCTGGATATTTCAGAAGAAGTTATCAGTGTTGTAAGCAAGTCCAAGTAATTTAACAGTTTTAGAACCCGTTTTAGATAAAAACGGGTTTTTTTGTTTAAAATAACAGAACAATCCCGGTTTTGCTTCCAGACACGCAAGGATTTCTATATATGAGCATGCTGCTAAAGGATATTGCAGAGAAGATTGGCGGAAGGATTATCGGCAATGATGCCGCGGAAATCCTTCGAATCGCCAATCTGCAGACTGCCAACAAGGATGAGATAAGCTTTCTGTCGGACAAGAAGATGCATAAGTATCTGGCAGAATCCAAGGCCGGCGCCGTGCTGGTGAAGGAGGAGGATGTGCTCCCGGATTCCGGCATTACCTTTGTGGTGGTTCCGAATCCTTATGTGGCCTTTGCCCGGGTGGCTCAGATGTTTGACACCACGCCCCGGGCCTGCGCTCCCGGCATTCATCCCACCGCTGTTGTCGACCCCACGGCGGAAATAGACGAAACGGCTTCCGTGGGCGCTCATGCGGTAATTGAATCCGGCGTTAAAATCGGAGCCGGAACCCAAATCGGCCCGAACTGCTTTGTGGGCAAGAATACCGTCATTGGCAAGAATACCAAACTCTGGGCCAATGTGTCCGTTTATCATAATTGCGTTATCGGTGACTCCTGTCTCTTTCAGTCAGGCTGCGTTATCGGTTCCGACGGCTTCGGCTATGCCAATGAACGCGGCGAATGGATCAAAATTCCGCAGCTGGGCCGGGTGGTTATCGGCAACAGAGTGGAAATCGGCGCCTCCACCGCCGTGGATCGCGGAGCCGTTGATGATACGGTGATTGAGGACAATGTTATAATTGACAATCAGGTGCAGATTGCCCATAACGATAAGATCGGCTACGGCACGGCCATCGCCGGAGCAGCGGTTTTTGCGGGAAGCGTTGAGCTCGGCAAGTACTGCATTGTCGGCGGCACTTCGGTGTTTGACGGTCATATCAAAATCTGCGACGGCGTGGAAATTCTGGGCCAGGTGGGCAAGAATATCAATAAGCCCGGCAAGTATCACTCATTCCTGCCGGTTCTCGAAGCGGAAAAATGGTGGAAGCTTTTCCCCAAGATGTACAGCGCCGACAGGCTCGCTGAAAAGGTTAAGGCTCTGGAGAAGATTGTCCAGGAGCTCCGGCCTTCTGAAAAGGCAGCCGATGCAACAGATTCCAAAGACAGCAGCAAGTAAGTAAAGGAAAAAGAAGTGACAGAGATTAATACACCTGCCAAGGATTTAGATATTCAGCAGATTTTGAATTTATTACCGCACCGTTATCCGTTTCTTCTGGTGGACAGAGTGCTGAGCTACAACACCGAAGGAGAGCATAAAACTCTGCGGGGGCTTAAGAACGTTTCCTTTAATGAGCCGTTCTTTCAGGGACATTTCCCCGGGAAGCCGGTTCTTCCGGGAGTGCTCATTCTGGAGGCCATGGCTCAGGCTACCGGCATTCTGGCCTTTACCATGGTAGGAAAGCCCGATCAGGACGAGCTTTATTATTTTGCTTCCATTGATAATGCCCGCTTTAAGCGTCCGGTGCTGCCGGGGGATCAGCTGATCCTTGACGTGGAGTACCTGAAGGAGCGCCGCGGCATTGCCAAGTTTACCGGCGTGGCTTCCGTGGACGGCCATGAGGTCTGTTCCGCCGAGCTGATGTGCGCCAAGCGCCGCGGCTGATGGCGTCTTTGCGACTGATGGTCAGCGAATAATTAATTAAATTTAATGGTAAGGAGTTTTCCATGATTGATGAGAGCGCTGTTATTCATCCAACTGCCATTGTCAGTCAGGATGCGGTGATAGGGCCGCGGGTGCAGATCGGCCCCTGGACCTGGGTGGGCCCCGAGGTTGAGATCGGAGCGGACACTCGTATTTCCTCCCATTGTGTTTTAAGAGGCCCCACCAAGATTGGCGAACGCAATCGGATATTCCAGTTTGCCACTCTGGGCGAGGACTGCCAGGACAAGAAGTACAATGGTGAGAGAACCTTTCTGGAGGTGGGCGACGACAATGTGATTCGCGAGCATTGCACGCTGCACCGGGGCACCGCAGACGGAGGCTCCGTTACCAAAGTCGGCAGCCGGAATCTCTTTATGGTTAATGTTCATGTGGCCCATGACTGTCAGATTGGCGATGACTGTATTTTTGCCAATAATGCCACCTTGGCCGGCCATGTTCATATCGGGAACTGGGTTATTTTCGGCGGGCTGGCGGCCATCCATCAGTTCGGCCGGGTAGGCGATCATGCCTTTATTGCCGGCATGGCGGCTCTTAATCAGGACGTGCCGCCGTTTGTCATGGCGGCCGGTCATTACGCCAAGCCGTTTGGGATCAACAAGGAAGGTCTTAAGAGAAGAGGCTTTACTCCGGAAGGAATTACCGCTATCAGACGCGCCTACATGATTGTGTACAAGGAAGGTCATACCATTCCCGAGGCGGTGGAAAAGCTCGAGGAACTCATCAAAACGGAACCGGCTATCAAGCTCCTTTCCGACTTCCTTAAAGACAGCACCCGAGGTATTTGCCGGTAAGGAATATCTTTAATGTCCCGCGCTTCCCGTAACCATCTTTACGCGCTTTCAGCGTGCGAGGCCTCAGGAGATGCTCTGGGGGCCGGGCTTATCCGTGAGCTTCTGAAAAGAGATCCCGAAGCTCGCTTTACCGGTATTTTCGGTCAGAAAATGCGCGCTGCCGCCGGTTCCGCCTATGAGCAGCTCTATGACATGGAAGAGCTCTCGGTCATGGGTATCGGCGAGGTCATCAAATCTCTCCCCCGGCTTCTCAGAATTCGCAAAAATTTTAAATCTGCCGTGCTGGAAAGAAATCCGGATGTCTTTGTGGGAATTGACGGCCCGGATTTCAATCTGTCCGTAGAGCTTTTTCTGAAAAAAAACGGCATTCATACGGTTCATTATGTGAGTCCCTCGGTGTGGGCCTGGCGATCCGGGAGAATCTATAAGATCAAGGCCGCCACGGACATGGTGCTTTCCATCCTGCCCTTCGAGAAGGATTTTTACGCCAAGTATGACGCCCCCTGCACTTATGTCGGACATCGTCTCGCGGAAGAAATTCCTATGGAGTACCCGATTACCGCAGCCCGGCTGGAGCTTAACTTTTCTGAAAACGTCTTTAAGAGCAACATGATAACTGCGGTGCTTCCCGGGAGCCGGATTGCGGAAATTACTTTTCTGACTCCGGAATTTGCCGAAGCCTCCTATCTCCTCCAGAAGAGCTACCCCGGAATGCGTTTCATCTGCGCGGCCACCTCTCTGGCCAAGGCCCGTCTTATCAGCAGGCTTTGGCGGGAACATGCTCCGTCCATTCCTCTTACTATTTGGATCGGCAAATCCCATGCGGTAATGGCTGCTGCCAATGCCGTGATTCTTTCCTCGGGCACGGCCACTTTGGAAGCCATGCTGCTTAAGAAACGCATGGTGGTCTGTTATATTATCAGCAAGATCACCGCCATGATCGGAAAGCGGGTTTTGAAGGTGGATATGTATTCTCTCCCGAATCTGCTGGCGGGGCGGCGCATTGTGCCGGAGCTTATTCAGGATGACTGCAATCCCGTCAGGATCTGCGAAGAGGTGAAGAAGATTTATACTCAGGAAAACCGGGAGCAGATGATGGAATTTACCAGAATTCACAAGGAGCTCCGGATTGCTTCCGATGCCAAAGCCGCTGAGGCGGTGCTGAAGGTAATTGCCGCGGGATGAACAAAGCGGAGCGGGGGAAAACGGACGTATAGGAAACCTGCTTTGGCAGGTTTTTCAGTTTCAGCGCCGGGAAGGAATGAGCGGCCGGAAAGATATTATTATACTGTGGATAAGTTTGGGGTTAACCTGTTAATAACTTACTGATAACCTGTTGACAGATCTGGGAGCCCTGGTTTCCATGAAGCATTTTTCCGTTGCCGCGCCGGATGAGGCTCATATCTTTATGCGCGCTGCAGTTCCGCTAGTCCGCTTAGCATATTAAAGTCTGAAAAACACCATGAACAATAAAGAGCAGAAAACTCAGGAAGCAGCCTTCCGGTATCCGGAAATTCCGGGCATCAGGATTTTTGCCGGCACGGATGAAGCCGGCCGCGGCCCCTTGGTGGGCAATGTGGTGGCCGGGGCGGTAATCCTGGATCCGGCCCGGCCCATTGCGGGACTCCGGGATTCCAAGAAGCTTTCCGAAAAGAAGCGGGAAGCCCTTTTTACCGAAATCACTGAAAATGCTCTGGCCTTTGGCATCGGAGAATGCACTCCCGCTGAGATCGACTCCCTTAATATTCTCTGGGCGGCCATGCTGGCGATGGAACGGGCGGTGCAGGCTCTTAAGGTGAAACCGGATTTTGTGCTGGTTGACGGTAACCGCCTCCCCCGGAACCTCAGCATTCCGGCTCAGGCGGTGGTGAAGGGGGATGCTCTGGTGCCGGAAATCAGCGCCGCTTCGATTTTGGCCAAGGTTACCCGGGATCGGGAGCTTCGGGAACTGGATGCCCGGTATCCCGAGTACGGCTTTGCCCGGCACAAGGGCTATCCCACGGCGGAGCATCTGGCTCGGATCCGGGAGCTGGGCGTGCTGTCCTGCTATCGGAAAAGCTTCCGTCCGGTGGCGGAAATTCTTGCGGCCAGGGACGGGAAATTTTCCGATGACATTCTGCTTCGCGGCAGAGAGGCCGAGTTATTCTGAAGCGGCCTTTCCGGACGGATAACATTCTTCTCAGACTTCAGTTAAATAAAATCAGGAACGGGATATGAACACAGACGGCAGATTTGTCCATCTTCATGTGCATACTGACTATTCATTCCATGACGGTCTTATGGATGTTAAGGCAGTGGTCAAAAAGGCTCAGGAACTGGGCATGCCGGCCGTGGCCATTACGGATCGCATGAATCAGTGCAATTCCGTGAAGCTTTATGAGGATTGCATTCCCCGGGGCATCAAGCCGATATTTGGCATTGAGCTTTGCGTTTATGACGATACGGTGGTGCGGGGCAAGAAGGAGTTTTTCACCATCGAGCTTCTGGCTCTTAACGAAGCCGGTTATCACAACATTGTGGAGCTCCAGGCAGACGGCTACCGGCAGGGGATTATTGACTACAATATCTGCGTTCCCCTCAGCAAAATCAAGGAGCGCTCCTCCGGGGTGGCCGTGCTTTCCGGCAGCATTGACGGCGATGTGGGCAAGTACATTCTGGAGGGCCGGCTGGATCTGGCGGAAAAGCGAGCCGCCATGTACAAAGCCCTCTTTCCGGATTCCTACTATCTGGAGCTGACCCGCATGGATCGCCCCGGGGAGGAGCGCTACATCGAGGCGGCTCTCAATCTGGCCCAGAAGCTGGATCTCCCTGTTATTGCCACCAACTATGTGCAGTTTGCCCGGGAGGAGGATTACGAAATCCACAACATTCGGGTAGCCATTCAGGACAAGGTCACCCTGGCGGACAAAAACTGGCATCCTCCCTATACTCCGAAGATGTACATGCGTTCCCAGGAGGAGATGGCGGAGCTTTTCAAGGATATCCCCGAGGCCGTGCAAAACACCGTATACCTTGCGGCGCGCTGCTCGGTTTACATGCATCTCGGCAAGAACTTCCTCCCTAAATTTCCCACCGGAGGTCTTTCTGATGCCGAGTTTCTCAAAAAGGAATCCTATCAGGGGCTGGAACAGCGTTTGGAATTCATGTATCAGGATCCCGAAGTCCGCCGCCAGAAGCGTCTTGACTACCTCATCCGGCTGGAAAAGGAGCTCAAGGTTATTATTCAGATGGACTTCCCGGGCTACTTTCTCATTGTGATGGAATTTATTCAGTGGTCCAAGAAGCACGATATCCCCGTGGGGCCGGGACGCGGATCCGGCGGCGGTTCTCTTGTGGCCTTCTGTATCGGCATTACCGACTTTGATCCTTTGCCCTTTGATCTTCTGTTCGAGCGCTTCCTGAACCCGGAGCGTGTGTCCATGCCCGACTTTGACGTGGATTTCTGCATGGATAACCGCGGCAAGGTGATTCAGCATGTGGCGGATCTTTACGGCCGGCAGTCGGTGTCCCAGATCATTACCTTCGGCACTCTGGCGGCCAAGGCCTCGGTGAAGGCGGTGGCCCGGGTGATGGGAAAATCCTATTCCTTCGGCGACCGGCTGGCCAAGCTGCTGCCCAAAAAGGTTAATGACAAGCTGGATTATACGCTGACGGAGGCTCTGGCTCCCCCGAAGGATCCCGCTGACGATGCCGCCAAAGCCTTTCGGGAAAAGTATGCCGAGGATGAGGAAATTCGCGAGGTGGTGGATAAGGCCATCCGGGTGGAGGGGCTTACTACCTCCCACGGCAAGCATGCCGGGGGCGTGGTGATCTCTCCCTCGGTGATCACCGATTTCGCGCCGCTGATGTGCGATGACGACGGCGGGGACTTTAAAACCCAGTTCGACAAGCATGACGTGGAGGAAGCCGGTCTGGTTAAATTCGACTTCCTGGGACTCCGCACCCTGACTATTATCCGCTGGGCTCTGGATATGATAAACGAGCGGATGAAGCGGGAGGGGAAGCCTCTCGTGGACATTCGGAGGATTGATCTCGCGGATCCCCTGTCCTATGAAGTTCTTAAAACCACCGAAACCACGGCGGTGTTCCAGCTGGAATCCCGGGGCATGCGTGAGCTTATCGGGAAGCTGCAGCCGGACTGCTTCGAGGACATCATCGCCTTGGTGGCTCTTTACCGCCCGGGCCCCCTGGGCTGCGGCCTTGTGGATAACTTTGTCAACCGGAAGCATGGCAAGGAAGAAATTGCCTATCCGGATCCGGAGTTTCAGCATCCGTGCCTCGAGCCCATCCTGAAGCCCACCTACGGCGTCATTATCTATCAGGAGCAGGTAATGCAGATTGCCCAGGCCATGGCCGGATACAGTCTGGGCGGCGCCGATATTCTGAGGCGCGCCATGGGCAAGAAGCAGATGGACGTGATGCAGAAGCAAAGGGCCAAGTTCCGGGCCGGAGCGGTGGAAAAGGGCATTGACGGCGACCTTGCCATGAAAATCTTCGACATGGTGGAAAAGTTTGCCAAGTACGGCTTTAATAAATCCCATTCCGCGGCTTATGCGCTGGTGTGCTTTCAGACGCTGTGGCTCAAGGCGCACTATCCGGCGGAATTCCTGGCGGCCATGATGACGGCTGATAAGGAAAACGCCGACAAGGTGGTGTCCTACATAAATGAGTGCCGCCGCCTGAAAATCCCGGTGGATCCCCCTGATATCAATGAAGGCAACGTGCATTTTATCGTTAATGACAAGGGGCATATCGTTTTCAGTCTGGCGGCGGTGAAGGGCGTGGGAGAGTGGCCGGTGAAGGCCATTATGGAGGAACGCAAAAAGAAGCCCTTTACCAGCATTTTTGATCTCTGCCGCCGCATTGATCGCATGTCCATGAGCCGCCGGGTGCTGGAGGCTCTCATCAAGGCCGGGAGTCTGGACAGAATAGGGCCGCACCGGGCAGCTCTCATGGCGGCGGTGGATGCCGCTCTCAGGCTTAATACCGAGTCCTCCAAGGACAGAGAATCCGGAGAAATGGATTTGTTCGGAGGGATGATGTTCTCGGATATTGCCGAACCCCCGTATCCGGAGGTCAAGCCTTATCCTGACAAGATTAATCTCTCGGGGGAGGTGGAAACTCTGGGACTTTATCTTACCGGACACCCCATGGATCGCTACCGGAACGAGGTACTCCATTTCAGCGGAGCCAAGCTGGGAGAATTAAGAGCCTCCGACGGCGGTTACGGCGAGGAAAAGAAAAAGGTGATTGTCGCCGGCATTATCCAGCATTTGGAATGCCGCACCACCAAAAGCGGCAACCAGTTTATGCAGGGCCGTCTTATCGATTATACCGGAGAGGTGCTGTTCTCGCTGTGGCGGGACAAGTTTGACAAATACCGGAATCTGGTGCGGGATGACATGCTGGCGGTATTTTACGGCACGGTGGGATATGATAATTACAATAAAGGCGTGGAAATCCGGGTGGATGAGATTATTAACATCTGCGAGGCCCGGCATCGTTACGGGAGAGCGGTGCGGATCTGCCTTAACGACACCCTGATGAAAAAGGAAAACGAGATGAACCTTATCAGGGATGCGGTGTTCCGCTACCCCGGATCCATGCCCCTGGAAATCCTTTATGAAAAGGAAAACGGCGCCATGCTGGTGCAAAGTCATTATCAGGTGGAGCCCTGCGATGAGCTTTTGGATGATCTCCGGTACTATTGCGATGGCAAGGCTGCTGTGTCCTATGTGGAGCCGCAAAAGCCGGTGTTTCAGGTTTGATGTATTTTCGGAGCAGGCCTGCTCCAAGCAGGAGTTTCTGAACCGGCAATCATCTCTCAGGCACGACTTTTATGAAGCGATTTGGGAATTTGTTCTTTCTGTCTCGTATTTTGCCGGATCGTGGGTTAAAATTATGTATTTGATTTCTGATGCTGTAACATTACAGTCGCTACTGAAGGCTTTCCGCTCCGCCGGAGCAGTTTACAGGGTTTACGCATGAATATAGATTATTTGGATTTCGAGCAGCCTATTGCTGAGCTTCTTGCTCACATCGATGAGCTGAAACATGTTAGCAACAACATAGGCGAAAGCGTTGATTTCTCTGATGAAATAGCCTCTCTTGAGAAAAAGGCCGTGGAGATGACCAGAAAGACCTTTTCTGATCTCGGAGCCTGGCAGATTTCCCGCCTCTCCCGTCATCCTCTCCGTCCTTACACTCTTGACTATATTAAAGAAATATTTACGGATTACGAAGAACTCCACGGAGATCGGGCCTATGCGGACGACAAGGCCATTATCGGCGGCATCGCCAGAATTGACGGCGAACCGGTAATGCTGGTAGGCCATCAGAAGGGGCGCAATGTGCAGACCCGCACCATGAGAAATTTCGGGATGCCCCGGCCCGAAGGCTATCGCAAGGCCTTAAGGCTGATGCAGATGGCCGAAAGGTTCAAGATGCCCATCATTACCTTTATTGACACTCCGGGCGCTTATCCCGGCGTGGGAGCTGAGGAAAGAGGTCAGGCCGAAGCCATTGCCAGAAATCTTAAGGTGATGAGCGCTCTTAAGGTGCCCATTATCTGCACGGTTATCGGAGAGGGCGGATCCGGCGGCGCTTTGGCCATTGGCGTGGGGGACAGAGTCAATATGCTCCAGTATGCCACATATTCGGTAATTTCGCCGGAGGGCTGCGCCTCCATTCTCTGGAAGAGCGCGGACAAGGCTCCCCTAGCAGCCGATGCCATGAATATTACCGCCAAGGATCTTAAGAGACTCAAGCTCATTGACAGCGTTATTGAAGAGCCCCTGGGAGGAGCGCACCGGGATTACCAGAAGATGGCCGAGAACCTGAAGAAGCAGCTCCTCAAGGATCTGAACGAGCTTAAGAGCGAATCCCCGGAGAGTCTGCTGGAAAAGAGATACGAGCGTATCATGAAGTACGGGTACTGCTGATAAGTGGATGATGAGCCGGACTTTTGCCGGCCCTGAAAACGCAGAAGGGTGTCTTCCAAGGAAGGCACCCTTTGTTTTTGCGTTAAATCTAATAATAGTAGTTTTAAGGCTAGTCGTTTTGACCATGTTTCCAAAAAACGGTCATCCGGTGAGGATGACCGAAAACACGGAATGAAAAACAAAGATAGGATCTTCGTTTCACAGGTAATAGTTTAGAACATTTGCAGGCCAAAAAGTTCAAAAAAACCGAAAAAACGATGCATTTTCACGAAGTTTTGTTAAAAAGTGTGAAATTGAACGGAAACAGATAATAAAAAACCCATGCGGAAACCCGCATGGGATAAAGAAATATTATGAAGGAGACTAAACATGAGAACCAAAGATTCTATACTTAATCTGTATGTTTAGAGTACCGCCCCATGAAAAAGTTCCCAAAAAATTGCAGAAATTTTAAAAAGATTTTTGCGTGGCTGAATAGCGGGGTTTTACAGGCAAAAAATTATAATATAGACGTGAAATAAAAATGTCTATACTGTTCTCAGGCAGGGAATTCAGAGTTTTGCTCCCGGAAGAGGATAAACCGCTGTACCCGCGGAAAGGGGGTAAAAGGAGGTTTAAAAGGGGTGGTGAAAAGAAGGGCTAAAAGAGGATCTTAAGAGGGGGAATCGGCGGGCCGGTTTTCAGTTTAGCCCGGCTGAGGGGCGGGGTGAGGGCGGATAGTCGCAGCTCAGCATAAAAAACCCCTCCGGAGAGGGGCTTTCTGAAAAAAAATCCTGCGGATTAACCTAAAGCCTTGATCTTCTTGCTCAGGTTGGACTTATGTCTGGCAGCCTTGTTGATGTGAATCAGTCCCTTGGTGGCAGCGCGATCCAGAAGCACCTCTGCTCTTGCGAAAGCAGCCTTTGCAGCCTCTTTGTCGCCGGCCTTGCAAAGATTGATGACCTTCTTAACAGCAGTACGCATCTCAGAACGCTTAGCAACGTTGTGAACACGATTTCTTTCAGCGATGATAACACGCTTCTTAGCAGACTTGATATTTGCCAAAGTAAACTCCTAAAAACTTAACAGAAAAAAGTGCAATACAGATTACCTGAGTTTATCGTACCGTATCGGTATTGTCTTTTTATGAAATTCCAACAATCCGTATGAAACCACGATAAGGCTACCGGTGCATAAAAAAACAACACATGCGGAGATCCGGGAAAGCGCCGCGGAGTTTCAACTGACTCCCTTTCCCGTATTTTCGCAGTGAAAGCGGCACAAAGAGACACTTCCTTTCAGAAATTCATGCTGCCTGCGTCCGGCGTTGTCCAATAAACCGGGCGTATTTTATATCTTTATTTCACATTTGTCAGCATGGGGCAAACAAAAACTTCATTTCTTTCGGCGGGACGGGCCTGTCCATCTGATGCCATGATGATCTCCGGAGAATGGAGCCGGAAGGACAGCAGGGAGCCTGCCGCGGAGAAGCCGCAGCGGGGCCGCATAACCATGATAATTGCAGGCGGGGATAATTGAACAATAGGCCCGGGTGAGATAAAATCTGCCACTGTCTTATATTTTGATTTCCATCATGCTGCCCGCCGGGGTATCTGACGGGGATTCTGTTCCCGGCGCGGCTTCTCGGAGCTAATATGGCCAGGCTTTTTCGATCCGGTCTCATTACGGCCGGGGCTACTTTTTTGTCCCGGGTGCTCGGACTCGTGCGGGATATCTTTATTGCGCATCTTCTGGGAGCCGGACAGAGCGCAGACGTGTTCTTTTTTGCCAACAGAATTCCCAACTTTCTGAGACGTCTTTTTGCCGAAGGAGCCTTCAGTTCGGCCTTTGTCCCCATTATGACCGAATTTCAGGAAAAAAAGTCTCCCGAGGAGCAGAAGGAGCTTCTTTCCTGTGCCGTGGGAACTCTGGGCATTATCGTTTTTCTGGTAACCGTTCTGGGCATGGCTGGCAGCGCCGCAGTTACCGCGCTCTTTGGCTGGGGCTGGTTCTGGGAATGGTATAACGGCGGCCCGGAAGCGGATAAGTTTGTTCAGGCTTCCTTTCTCCTGAAAATCACCTTCCCGTATCTTTTCTTTATCACTCTGACTGCGGTGGCCGGCGCCGTGCTTAATACCTGCGGCAGATTCCTGGTGCCAGCCGTAACCCCCTGTCTCCTGAATCTCTCCATCATTGGCTGCTGCGTTTTTCTGGTGCCGCATCTTGAGGATCCCAATACCGCTTTGGCAGTGGGGGTGCTTCTGGGCGGTATTGTCCAGTTCCTTTTTCAGTTCCCGTTCCTTTACCGTCTCGGGAAGCTGGTCTGGCCGAAGTGGGGCTGGCATCACGAGGGAGTAAAGAGGATCAGAACACTGATGATCCCGGCTCTTTTCGGAGTGTCCGTAAGTCAGCTGAACCTTCTGGTGAACACCATGCTGGCATCCTTTCTGGCCACCGGAGCCATCAGCTATCTCTATTACTCGGATCGTCTTCTGGAGTTTCCCATCGGGATTTTTGCCGTGGCCATCAGCACGGTGATTCTCCCGGCCTTGTCCAAGGTACAGGTTAACAATGATATTGCCGGCTTCAGGAAGACCATGGACTGGGGCGTGAAGCTGGTGCTTACTCTGGGGATTCCGGCCATGCTGGGCATGATCGCTCTCAGGGAACCGATACTCCGGGTGCTTTTTATGAGAGGGGAGTACGGCGTGGATGCGGCCGTTCATTCCTCCTGGAGTCTGATAGCTTCAGTATCGGGGCTCTGGGCCATTATGCTGGCCCGGGTGCTGATTCCGGCCTACAATGCCCGGAAGGATACCAAAACCCCGGTGAAATACGGCATTATTTCCATGGTTTCCAATCTCTGCTTCAATCTGATTCTGGTGTGGCCTCTGGAGGTGTTTTTCGGGATCGGCTTTGTGGGGCTGGCCCTGTCTACCTCCCTGGCGGCTTTTGTGAACGCTTTTCTTTTGGCGCGGGGACTTCGCCGGGAAGGTGTCTACCGCTTTTCCCGGAGGCTCATGCTGTATGTGGCTAAGGTGATAATCGGAGCCACAGTAATGTTTGCCGCAGTAACCTTTTTAAAGCTTGCCATTACCGAGGACATGGCGGGGTGGGCCGAGCTTTCCTTGTGGCAGGCGTTTCTTTTTCTATGCGGTCTTATTCTGGCGGGATCTCTTATTTACGGTGCTGTTCTTTTGATTTTGGGCGTGCGGCCCCGGGAGCTTCGGGGCTAGCCGATATTTTGTTAAGCAGGTTACATTTTCTGCTATAATTTCGCTGTTTTGATGTTCTGACCACTTGAGAATTTCCGGCTATGCTGCTTGTGAGAAGTTTAAAGCATTATCATTTCAGCAGGGGGAATGAGAGCCTGCGGGAGGAAAAGCCTGACCTTGCTCTTACCATCGGAAATTTTGACGGGCTTCATGAAGGGCACCGGGCGGTTCTGGGAGCTCTTTTGCGAGAGGCCCGGAAAAGAAAGCTTAAAGCGGCGGTAATGTGCTTTGAGCCGCAGCCGAAGGAATTTTTTCAGAAAGAAACTCCGGCCAGACTGAGCAGGTTTCGGGATAAGTTTCTCGGGTTCCGGGATCTCGGGATCGAGATAATGTTCTGTCTCAGGTTTAACAGCGAACTTGCCAGTGTTTCCCCGGAGGATTTTGTTTTTAACATTCTCCGCCGGGAGATGCATGTCCGGTATCTGGTAGTGGGGGATGATTTTCGGTTCGGGAGATTCGGCCTCGGGGATTACGAGTTTCTCAGGCAGGCCGGGCAGAAGGCCGGGTTTGCTGCGGAAAGCCTTAAGAGCTTTGTGAAGCTGGATGACCGGGTAAGCTCCACTCTGATAAGAAAATGTCTGGAGGAGGGGCGGCTCGAAGAGGCGCGGGTGCTTCTGGGGCGGGATTACACCATTGCCGGAAAGGTCTGTCACGGTCAGGAGCTGGGGAGAACCATTAATTTTCCCACTGCCAACATCAATCTGAAAAGGCGGGTGGTGCCGGTATCCGGAGTTTATGCGGTAAGAGCCCGGCTTCCGGACGGCATCCTTAGGAACGGCATTGCCAATGTCGGCATTCGGCCGACGGTGGATGGCCGGGTGCCCCGACTGGAGGTCTTTATTCTTGACTTCAGCGGAGACCTCTATCGTCAGGAAATTCAGGTGTCTTTTTTGAAAAAGCTCCGGGACGAAAGAAAGTTTGCTTCGCTTAACGAGCTAAAAAAGCAGATTGTGCAGGATGAGCTTTTGGCGCGGGATTTTTTCAGTCAGTCAGAAGAAAAGACGCTTGCGGGATAGCGCAGGATTTAATAACCGGATGCCGCGGAATCCCGGCCTTTTGCCGGGTTCCGGGCTTCCGGTTTTATGATTAGTTTTTGTTGTAGACTTAAACAAGGGATGATTTTGAGCTCATGACAGATTATAAAAATACTTTGAACCTGCCGGATACTCCCTTTCCTATGCGGGGAAATCTGGCTAAGCGTGAACCGGAAATGCTTGACGCATGGTACAAGGATGATCTTTACGGAAAAATCAGGGCATCCAGAAAGGGCCGCAAGTCCTTTATTCTGCACGACGGTCCTCCGTATGCCAATGGCAGCATTCATCTGGGCCATTCCGTAAACAAGGTTCTCAAGGACATTATTATCAAGTGCAAGACCCTGTCCGGCTATGATGCTCCTTACATTCCGGGCTGGGATTGCCACGGACTTCCCATTGAGCTCAAGGTTGAAGAAAAGGTGGGCAAGCCGGGACAGAAGGTTTCCGCCAGCGAGTTCAGAGAGGAATGCCGTAAGTACGCAAGGTCTCAGATTGCAGCTCAGATGGCTGATTTTAAGCGTCTGGGAGTGCTGGGGGACTGGGACAATCCTTATCTCACCATGAATTTCGAGACCGAAGCCAATATTATCCGGGCTTTCGGCAAGGTGGCGGAAAACGGTCATCTGGTTAAGGGCTTTAAGCCGGTTCACTGGTGCATCGACTGCCGCAGCGCTCTGGCCGAAGCCGAGGTGGAATACAAGGACTTGAGCTCCCATGCCATTGACGTGAAATTCACGGCTGCCGCTCCGGATGCCGTGTTAGCGGCCTTCGGCGCAGACAAGGGCGAAGGAACCGTAAGCGCGGTAATCTGGACTACTACTCCGTGGACTCTCCCGGCTAATCAGGCTATCTGTCTCAACAAGGATTTTACCTATCAGCTTATTCAGGTGAATGCTCCCGTGAAGGAACGGCTGATCCTTGCCGCCAGCCTTGCGGAAACCGCCCTGAACCGCTATGGCGTTACGGCTTATGAGGTTTTGGCCGAGACCAAGGGCGAGAAGCTCGAGCGTCTCATGTTCCGTCATCCCTTCCTGAATCGCGAGGTGCCGGTAATTCTCGGCGCTCATGTAACTGATGATTCCGGTACCGGCGCTGTGCACACCGCTCCGGCTCATGGTCTTGACGACTACATGGTGGGCATCCGCTACGGTCTTCCGGTGGACTGCCCGGTGGGGGGCGACGGCAAATTCCTGCCGGACGTGGAATTTTTTGCCGGGCTTAATGTTTTTGATGCCAACAGGAATGTCATTGAAGTCCTCAAGGAAAGAAATGCGCTTTTGGCTCTCAAAAAGATCGAACACTCCTATCCGTGCTGCTGGAGACACAAGAGTCCTGTTATTTTCCGGGCTACTCCCCAGTGGTTTATCAGCATGGACGACCATGGTCTCCGCGAGAGATCTCTGGAAGAAATCCGGCAGGTTAAATGGGTGCCGGCCTGGGGCCAGAACCGCATTGAAGCCATGGTGCAGAACCGTCCGGACTGGTGCATCTCCCGGCAGCGCACTTGGGGCGTTCCCATTGCTCTCTTTGCGGACAAGGACACCTCGGAGCTCCATCCCAGAACTCCGGAGCTTATCGAAGAAGTGGCCAGAAGGGTGGAAAAGAGCGGCATTCAGGCCTGGTGGGATCTGGATCCGGCCGAGGTACTCACTCCCGAGGAGCAGGAACGCTATGTAAAGGTCAGCGATACCCTTGATGTCTGGTTTGATTCCGGTTCCACCAGCTTTACCGTGGTGGACAAGAGAAGCGAGTACAACGGCAGCAGCGCTGACATGTATCTCGAGGGCTCGGATCAGCATCGCGGCTGGTTCATGTCCTCCCTGATGCTCAGCACCGCCATTAAGAACGAGGCTCCCTACAAGACTGTTCTTACTCATGGCTTCACCGTGGATGCTCAGGGCCGCAAGATGTCCAAGTCCATCGGAAATGTGGTGAGTCCTCAGGATGTGATTGCCAAGATGGGCGCCGATGTTCTCCGTCTCTGGGTGGCTTCCACCGACTATACCGGCGATATGACGGTATCTGATGAGATTTTCAAGAGAAGCGCCGATGCCTATCGTCGTATCAGAAACACCATGAGATTCCTGCTGGCAAATCTTAAAGGCTTTGATCCGGCGGACAATCTGGTGCCCCTGGACAAAATGGTGGCTCTGGATCGCTGGGCCGTAGCCTGCGCCGCCAAATTCCAGCAGGAAATCATCAAGGCCTATGATGACTTTGATTTCCACACCGTGGTGCAGAAGATCATGGAATTCTGCTCCGTGGAAATGGGCTCCTTCTATCTTGATATCATCAAGGACAGACAGTACACCGCCAAAGCGGACAGTCTGGCCAGAAGATCCTGTCAGAGCGCTCTTTATCACATTGCAGAGGCTCTGGTGCGCTGGATGGCTCCGGTGCTCAGCTTTACCGCTCAGGAAACTTGGAGCTTTATGCCCGGAAAGCGTGACAAGTACGTGTTTACCGCCGAGTGGTACGAGGGCCTTGCCGCTCTGCCTCAGGATGCGGTATTCAATGACGCCTTCTGGCATGAGGTTAAGCAGGTGCGGGATGAGGTTTACAAGAAGCTGGAAGAAGCCCGGAATGAACACCTTATCGGTTCGCCTCTGGAGGCTGACGTGGTGATCTATGCCGATGATGCCAGAAAGGAGATTCTGGATCGTCTGGAAAACGAGCTTATTTATGTGCTCATTGTTTCCCATTGCGCTATTCGTCCCCTTGCCGAGAAGCCTGCTCAGGCCAAGGATGCTGATATTGCCGGTCTTGCCTTTGAGGTGCAGCACAGTTCAGCCAGAAAGTGCACCCGCTGCTGGCATTTTGAGGATTCCGTGGGCGCCATTCCCGGTCATGAGGATGTCTGCTCCCGCTGCGTCACCAATATTGACGGCGCCGGGGAAATCCGTAAGTTTGCCTGATGTCCCAGCCGTTATCCTATGACGGCTTCAGAATAATGTATCAGGAATCAAGGGCCGGTGTTATTCCGGCCTTTATTGTATCGGGTGGAAGCTGGAAAGTCTGAATCTGAAAAGGCGGAAAAAAGCCGGAAAATTACCGGAGGATGGAAAATACAGAAAGATGACAAGACGGGAAGATGGTATGAGCATTTCTTTAAAGGAGTCCGGGATCTGGTATCTCGCAGTGACTCTGGGGGTAATTCTTCTGGATTATTTATCAAAAACCTGGATTATTGACAGCATGGAGCCCTACAGCGCTGAGGCTGCTATTTCGGTGATTGACGGGTTTTTCAGAATAATTCATGTGCATAATCACGGAGCGGCCTTCAGCTTTCTGGCTGACTATCCCGGCTGGCAGAAGTGGCTTTTCAGCAGCATTGCCGTGCTGGTGAGCCTGTTTCTGGTTTATCTCCTCCGGAAAACCCCCCGGCAGCGCTGGTTTCTGAATACGGGATATGCTCTCGTTATCGGCGGAGCTCTGGGAAATCTTTATGATCGTCTGGTTTACGGTTATGTTATTGATTTTCTGGATTTCTACGTTGGCACACATCACTATCCGGCCTTTAATATTGCCGACTGCGGAGTTTGCACCGGAGTGGCGGTGATTATGATCTGCGAAATATTTGTCAGGAAGCCGGAGTCGGAAAATAAGCCGGAATAAGAGCCGGAGAATGATCGCCCGGGATAGCGATCGGTGAAGGATAATGGCCGCAGAAAACTCCTTTTGCGGGGTTTTTGTTCACCGGTTTGTCAGGCTGCGTTTTTAAGGAAGCTTTTTAAGATGGACTCTCAGAAGAAAATTATTATTGCGGTTCCCCATGGCTTTTGCGCCGGGGTGAGCCGGGCCATAGAGACGGTGGAAAAGGTTCTGGAAAAGTACCCTTCTGAGACGGTGTACGTTTTTCATGAGGTGGTGCATAACCAGCACGTGGTGGATGATCTCAAAAAGAAGGGCGTGGTATTTACCGACTGTCTTATGGATATTCCGGAGGGCAGCATTGCGGTGTTTTCCGCTCATGGGGTAACCACGGAGGTGGAGGAACTGGCCCAAGCCCGCAAGCTCAGGGTTTATGATGCCACCTGTCCCATTGTGGACAGAGTGCATCGCAAGGTGCGCCGTCTCTCTCAGCAGGGGGAAGAGGTGATCATGATCGGTCATGCCGGTCATCAGGAGGTGGTGGGCACCCTGGGGCAGTACAAAAACGAAAACGGCGGCATTTACCTTGTGGTAAATCACCGGGATATTGAAAATCTTCAGGTCAGAAATCCGGACAGGATCAGCTTTGTAACCCAGACGACCCTGAGCGTTGACGAAACCGCCGATACCATCAAGGAGCTCAAAACCCGTTTCCCGAATATTCAGGGACCGGGGCTCAATGATATCTGCTATGCCACTCAGAACCGCCAGAGCGCAGTGAAGGATCTGGCAAAGAAGGCTGATGTGGTGCTGGTGGTGGGATCTCGGAATTCCTCTAATTCCAACAGACTCCGGGAGGTGGCTGAGCATGAGGGAACAAGGGCCTTTCTGATAAATGATTATACGGAGCTTCTGCCGGAAATGATTTTCGGAAACCAGGTGATTGGCATTACCGGAGGAGCTTCGGCTCCGGAGTATCTCTTAAAGGATCTGGTACGGGAATTGCGGAGCTTTGGGTACGAGGACATAGAGGAAATGGGCATTTCCACGGAAAAACAGAAGTTCCGGCTTCCGGGAGATCTCGTTTGATTAGTTGTTAATATTTTGTTAAATAAAAAACTAAGCCGTCATGTATACTTTTATACAAAATCTCCCGTTTTTCATGGTCTGTGTAGTGCTTTGAAACAGGATCTTTTTTAAGAAACTTTTTAAAGTTGTGCGATTCTTAACAAAAATATAACCATTGTCTCTTAAATACTAAGCCATGACTCTCTGATGATGTAGAATCAAAAGAACAAGTTGCAGGATTTTGCCCTGGTTGGATGCTCGCGTCCCGATTTTACAGAGCACGTACCGGTTAAATCTGAGTGCTTCAAGAGTGTTTTTTATCACCCCCCGAGATTCAACTGCGACACATAAGCGGATTTTACGCAGCAGGTTTCAGTTCAGAAAGGCTGCGTAAAATGGGACACAGATGATGTTTAATTAATGTTTGTCAGGAGACAAAGATGATCAAATTATCAAAGCTTTCGCGCAATATT
>NZ_JBGVBR010000286.1:0-9442 GCF_045225735.1 Succinimonas sp.
ATCGTACTCATCAATAAAAAGATAAACCGGATAGCCCTTTTCACTGGCTATGGCGCAAAAATGGTCAAGTTTGTTTTTGGCTGTGGAAATGCCTTCTATGTCAGCTATAAAATCATCATCGTACAAGTCACGGTACTTTTTGGCGCATTCAGTGATCTGATAGCCAATCATAAGATTAAATTTGCTCTTAATATTTGCCATATCTGACGATATGATTGAGAAATCCAGGTAAATAACCTGGTATTTCCCCTGCTCCGGCGTCACATGACGGTAAATCCAGGTATTCCCGAAATAGTGTTCAAACTGAGCCTTCCGGGCAATATCGTAATAGGTCTCCAGCATGTTCAGAAAGACGCTTTTGCCAAATAGCCGCGGCCGTACGAAAAACAAAAAGAATTTTTTCCTTTTCTCAAACTCCGCAATATATGGTGTTTTATCCACAAAATAGAGATCGTTATCAATGATCTCTGTGAATTTACTAACGCCTTCAGGAAGCAGCTTCATACCCATCCCGCAATTTATCAGCCATCTTAACAGCCATTCCGAATCAGCCAGCAGCGCGAAAACCTCCGCCTTCCGATTATAAGCCCTGCGGAGTATTTTTTTTGAACCTGCAGCCCTAACCCGGATCTATGCCAGCACCATTCCATTATCTTTATTCCGTATTTTAATGATACCATTAATCCCTTAAACAAAATCAGAAAATAGCAGCAAAATCGTGAATTACACAGCAGAGAGAAGCTGACAGTCCGGAGCCTCAGAGCAGAAACAAAAAAGTCCCTGCGTTCGCGCGGCGCAGAGACTTTCTAAAACTTCCCGAACGGAATGCTGAGTTCGTGGATCAGAACCCGCCCATGGTCATGGCCAGATCCTTAAGACTGTTCAAAATGCTTTCCTTGTTGCTCAAAAGAGCCAGCTCCGTGTTTCGCCGGGCTACCCGGGCTTCCAGCAGATCCTTGAAGGATACCTTGCCGTTGGCATAGCGGGTCTGGTACATTTCCTCGTTTTTCCGGCGGAGATCCAGCTGCATCTTCTCATACTCCTGCTGCTGCCGGAACCAGGCGGCATTGTTCAGGGCCTGCTGCACCTCGGAAAGAGCATTGTAGTACTTGTACACAAAGCTCACCTCGGCGGAGTCCCGGCTGAGCTCGGCCAGATCCACCCGGAGGCTGTTCTGATAATAGTTCAGGAACGGGAAGGCCAGCATGCCGGCTATGGATCCTGCCGGATTCCGGAAAAAATCCACAATGTTGGTGCTGCCGCCGGCGGAAACTCCCAGAGTCAGCGAGAGCCGGGGATACATATCCAGCCGGGCCTTGTCCTTGGAAGCCAGCGCAGCCCTCAGCCGGGCCTCCTGAGCCGCCATGTCCGGACGGAAGCGGAGCACGTCGCCGGAAAGTCCCGGATTAATCTCGGGCAGAAAAACGTCCTCAAGAGTGCCGCGGTTTTCCACCGGAGTGTCCGGCACCCGGTTTCTGAGCACGTTAATGGCACTGATGGTGTTGCGGAGCTTGGTCTCGTTGTCCTGGATCTGACTCAGCATGGTAACCACCTCCACCCGGGATTCGCTGAGATCCAGCTCGCTGATCTTGCCGCTGTCATACCGGAGCTGCATGAGCTTCATCCGGGCCATGGAGGATTCCAGATTCTCCCGGTAGAGCTTAATCGCATCCTGGTAATACAAGAGGGACCAGTACAGCTTGGCCACCGTGCCGGCGATGCTGAGCCGGGCGGCCCGGGCATCCTGAAGAGCTGCTTCGGCGGAAAGAGCCTGAGCCTTTCTCTCCGCGGAAAGTCTCCCGAAAAGATCCGCCTCATAGCTGACGCTGATGCCGGATTTGCCGTAAAGGGAGGAGTGGCTGCCGTGCCTGAGAGGCCGGGAGGCTCCCGATCCCAGAGAGGCATCCACGGTGGGAATCATATTGGTATCGGTGATCTCGGCTTCCTTGAGAGCTTTCCTGGCCGTCAGCACTGCCTGCCGGTAGTCGTTCCGGGCTGCCAGCGCTTCTTCAGTAAGAGCGGTCAGATATGGATCGTTAAAGGCAAGCCAGAAATCCGGGTTAATCTCGCCCTTTTCCGCGCCGGCCGGCTGTCCGCCATGAGTAAAAGCGTATTCCGTAAGCTCCGGCCGCTCATAGGAGGAATGCAGGGCCGTGCATCCGGAAACGGCAGCGGCGATAAAGGATGCCAGAAGAGCTTCCGTAAAAATCTTCATAAAAAGAATCTCCTTATTCCCGGGCCAGCGCGTCTATCGGATTTAATCTTGCGGCATTGCGGGCCGGGATGTACCCGAATATCACCCCGATAAGCGAGGAGCATACCACTGCGGCGATGATTGAGGTGGTGGAAAACTGCATGCTGATGGCCTGCACAAACAGACTGAACACATAGCCCACCCCATAGGAGCACATGACTCCCAGGGTGCCGCCCAGAAGACAGACCAGCACCGCCTCAATGAGGAACTGCTGCAGAATGTCGCTCTGCCGGGCTCCCACCGCCATGCGGATGCCGATCTCCTTGGTGCGCTCGGTCACGGACACCAGCATGATGTTCATTACGCCGATGCCGCCCACTATCAGTGAAATCACCGCAATGGCGCTGATAAGGTAGGTAAAGGTGTCCGTGGTTTTGGTGATGGTCTTCATAATGGTGTCAGAGCTGTTGGTGAAGAAGTCCTTTGACCCGTGCCGCATCTCCAGAAGGTGCTCAATGGATTCCTGAGCCACGGCGTTGGACATGCCCTCCCGCACTCTGATGGTAATGGATCCCAGGAAGCGTTCATGCACTACCTTGGACATCATGGTGGTATAGGGAATGTAGGCATGCACGGCATTCTCATTCCCGAAGGGGGACTCCGACGGCTTCAAAACTCCGATGATCTGACAGGGCAGCTTCCCGAAAATAATCACCTTGCCGATGGGATCCTCTTCGCCGAAGAAGCGTTCCGCGGCCTTGTCGTCAATTACCGCCACCTGACTCAGCTCCTTCACGTCTCCCCGGCCGAACAGTCTCCCGGATGCCACATCGTAGCCCTTAACCCGGAAGAACTGCTCGCTGACGCCGTGCACCGTGGCATTGATGGAAACGCTGCGGTACTGACTCAAAAGAGAGCTGCTGCGATCCGGAGTTATGGCATCGGTAAACACCTGTCTGTCCAGGGCCTGCATGTCCTGCACCGTCAGGGTCTGCACCTTTCCGGAACGGATATCGCCGAAGTCCTTGCCGGGATAAACGGAAATGGTGTTGGTGCCGATGGCGCTGATGTCATTGATGACCTTCTGACTGGCGCCCTGCCCCAGAGCCACCACGCTGACCACCGCCATAATGCCGATAATAATGCCCAGCATGGTCAGGAGGGTGCGCATCTTGTGGGAGATCATGGCAATGGCCGCCATTTTAAAGGCTTCCCGGAATCTGTCCACATAGGAGCGGAACTGCGCCAGAAAATGCGGATTCAGCTTCACGGTGTCGGCATCTGACAGCGGATTTCTGGTTACGGCCTTGCCTTCGTTAACCCGGTCGGCAATGATGTTGCCGTCCTTAATCTCGATGATGCGGCCGGCATGAGCGGCGATCTTGGCATCGTGCGTAACCAGAATCACCGTATGGCCCTGCCGGTGGAGCTCCTCCAGGATCTCCATAACCTCGGCGCCGCTCCGGGAATCCAGAGCTCCGGTGGGTTCGTCCGCCAGAATCACCTGACCGCCGTTCATAAGAGCCCGGGCAATACTCACCCGCTGCTGCTGGCCGCCGGAAAGCTCTCCCGGCCGGTGGGAGGAACGATCTCCCAGTCCCAGCCTGTTTAAGAGTTCATCGGCTCGGGCAGTCCGGCGGCCGCTTTTGATGCCGGCGTATATAGCCGGAATCTCCACATTCTCATTAGCGCGGAGATGTCCCAGAAGGTGGTATCTCTGAAAAATAAAGCCAAAGTACTCTCTCCGGAGCCGGGCCAGCTCGTCGGCGTCCAGCTGACTGGTCTCCACGCCGGAAATGCGGTATTCCCCGGAGGTGGGCTTGTCGAGACACCCCAGAATGTTCATCAGGGTGGATTTGCCGGATCCGGACTGGCCGATAATGGCCACCATCTCCCCCTGGTAGATTTTAAGATTGATGCCGTGCAGGATCTCCACGGACTCCGAGCCTCCCAGGCCGAAGCTGCGGCGGATGTCCTTCACCTCCAGAAGAGGTCTCTCCGGAGCGCCGGCCATGTCCTCCCGGGATCCCTGAGGGGGAGTCCCGGAAGCAGGGTCAAGAGCGGTGTCCGCGCCTTGAGCGGAACTGTTTACATCTGTCATTGTTATCCTCGCCAGTATTCAGGTTATCAGGGTTAACACGTCCTGCTTCAGACTACATGCGGGGAGGCCCGCGGCGGCGCTTCTTGTCATGAGCTTCCATGGCGGCGGCTTCGGCGGAATTCGCATCGTTGCCGATGATCACCTCGTCGTTTTCGGAAAGACCGGAAACGATCTCGTAATTGATGTTGTCCTTGCGCCCTACGGTAACCTTAACCGGCTCCGGCTTGTTGTTTCTGAGCACATGAACCATGAAGACGTTCTCCGCCACCTTCTTTCTCAGAGCCACAATGGGGAGGGTGATAACGTCCTTGCTTTCCCCCAGCACGATGGTTACCTCGGCGGTCATGGATTTTCTGAGCACGCCGTCAGGATTTTTAACGTCAAGAAGAGCGTTGTAGTAAATGGCCTGGCTGCTGGAGCTGGTGGCTGAAGAGCTGGTGCTCTGGCTTTCGGACTTGGGAGCCGGCTCCACCTGTCTCAGATCGGCATCAAACTTCTGATCCGGAAGACCGAGAATGGTGAAAAAGGAACGCATGCCCGGCTTGACCCTCACCACGTCGGCTTCGGATACCTCGGCCTCCACGGTCATGGTGTCCAGATCGGCCAGCTTGACAATGGTAGGCGCGGACTGCGCGGAAACCACGGTCTGGCCTTCCTCGGTGACTACGCCGATAACCACGCCGTCCATGGGAGCCACGATTTTGGTATAGCCCAGGTTGGTTTTTGCGGTATCCACATTGACCTTGCACTTTTCAATCTGAGCCTGTGAGGATTCAATGGCGGCTCTGGTGGAAAGAAGATCGGCCTCGGCTGATTCCAGATCCGCATCGGAGGTGGCATTGCCGGCCCGCATCTTCTTCTGGCGGTTATACTCGGATTCCTGCTTTTTCAGGAGAGCCTGCTTTTCTTTAAGAGAAGACTCGGCGATTTTGAGTTCGGCCTCGGCCATCTTTACCGCATTAAGCTGGGTGCGCTGCTCGATGTCGGCGATCCTGTCTCCCTTCTTTACCCGATCCCCCAGTTTCACATAAAGCTTCTCCAGCTGACCGTTCACCTGAGCGCCGACGCTGACCTCATTAAGCCCCACCAGCGTGCCGGTGGCCATAACCGTTTCCACAACATCGCCGCGGGACGGCTTTATGGTCATAAAACGCAGCTTCTTTTCTTCGCCCTTGCTGAAGTAAAACCAGCCTCCGGCCAGCGCGATCAGCAGAATGAGCACAATGAGCTTTTTCATAGAAATTCTTGAACCCCGTTTGGATAGTAATTCAGCGGCTATTATAGACTATCGGGCCCGTTAAATGTTTTTCAAAGTTTTACAGACTATCAGGAATGATTTCGGAATGAATAATCTCAGCGGGAGGTCTGTCAGGAAATGGCATATCCCTAGCCGCCTCAAAGCTGAGTGAAGCAACCGCTCAGAAGACGGTTCGGCAAATCCGGCGTCGCTACCGGCTCGGACTCTCTGAAGCATTATTTGAAAGGATCTTTGTTCGCCCTGCACACCTTGTCTCTGTACTGTTTCGACAAGCCGACGCGGCCCGGGGTATGCTTATGCGCAGACATAGGCCGGCATTCCCTTTGCGAAAAAACATTGCCGCTATTTTTTTCACGCGCAGGGAAATGCGCCGGGGAACAGGAATTTGAGTCAATGGTTCGCTTTGAAAAAGGGACAGCGTTTGCCGATGCACTGCTTGTTTTTAGCTGAGAAACGGCACACAGCTTCTGTTTTTTCCATCTCAATGCCAAAGTGATCTTTTACAAAATCTATAGCAGCAAGGATAGCCAGGAATGAATCTCTCTTGCAGCAGCGCGGGCCGCCAATCTCGCCAATTTGTCCAAGTGATTTAGCCGTCATCTTGTGTGACAGCGCAAACGGCTCATTTTCCAAGGGGGTGGACTTCGAGATAATGGAAATGAACATCCCGGAACTAATCCCTGCTCCGCATGCTCCCCAGAACCCGCAGGCGCCGCCGGGAACGCTTTTTCCGCGATTCATCATTTCAATCAAGCATCGTGAAAGGTCTATGTCACCGCCTGCGTTCTTATATGCAGTCAGCAATGCAGATCCGACCATGACATGGTGTTCCGGACCATGCATATGACAGAACGGCAAAACCATCATTTTTTCAATAATGGCTATCGGATTCGATGAAGTCTCCTGCAAGCATAATCCAGCAATGGAATCAAGGCCTCGCATATGGCAATCATTACACACATAGTGCCCGTTTGCGCATCTTGTCTTACTGTTTTCCTTCTTATGGCAGATCTCGCACTCCATGAGAACATCCGTTTCAAGATATTCCAACGGGGCTTTGCAGATTAAACATTCTTCTTTCATGAAGATTCTCCCGCTTTCGATTTGACAGTATCGGTTTACATATTCCGTATCAGGTCTTAACCATCATTTTAAGGTTTCAGGAATTCTTGACAAGATCACTGGTGAATCAGGTGAATACGTACCACGCCACGTGCAAATATCGGGGTATGCTGAAAGGTGATAGCCGGGATGAATCCGGAAAAGGATTTTGCCTCAGTATCTCGGAGGTCAGGCAACAAATTATGCAGTAGAAAAGGGATTCCATACCGCCAATGATTTCTGTTACTGGCGGCTGCGTTCTCCGGACCGAAGTTTGAATCGCATAACCCGCGCGCGGACAGGAGGAGATCTTGGATTGATCGGACATGATGTCAGCGGTGTTCACGGCTCAATCCGCCCTGCTCTGCGTATCAAACTGTAATCAAGGATAAGGCCTGCTGCGATTATGAGAAATTGATTGTCCCGCACGTGACTTTCAGGAGCAGATCTGAGAAAGCTGCTTTATCATGACAGGACTTACGTTGTGATTCCGGCTTCAAAAGCATGATCGCATGCCTGCCCGCATCCTGATAATCCCGAAAGGCCTTCAAAACACCGCGCAGTCAGAGAATCGGGAAATCCCTGAAGATCCTGCGCGCTGCCGCCACCTTCCAGTCTCAGGCCTCAAATTTTATGAATTGGACAGGATTTATTTCCCCCATATTGAACTGGTCATCCCGGAGGCCTGATTCAAAAGAGAATTTTGTCTTTTCGAAACGCCCGATAACGTAGCAGCTGGCCTTTTCGGAAACAGAAACCAGGGCTGACACGGCTTCCGGGCAGCCGCTGTTCTGAACAGCCGCATTGATGCCAGTCACCATCTTGCGCCACAGGTTGTACTGCGCCACAAAGAAGGAATCCATGGTGTGATCGAACTGCTCCGATTTTCTGTCACCTAATACCTGGCCGATCCCCTTGCGCATTCTGTGATTTAATGCAGCTTCGTTTTTGTAGTGTTCCCAGGCGTAATACACTGCATCATAACTTCCTTCAAAAGCACCCCACAGCGGTTCATCGCAGGCAATTGTGTCAATCGGCTCTTCCAGAGTATAGGCATCCTGTTCCTTCTTACCGGAAGCAAAATTCCGGTTAACCCCGTTTATGACTTTGTCAACATCAAGCTGCATCTTCGATCTGCAGTATTTCCCGGTATCTGTGAAGGGATCCGCCGGCAGCAGGGAAAACAGATACAGCCAGTTCTGAAAAAGCGTTTTCAGCTCTTTTCCAATATCGAGAAGCAGCATTTGCTTATTCGGCGGAGTGGGAAGATTGCCCGATTCCGCCAGCAATCTCCCGTTGTCCCCGAAAACCTCGGCGAGTTTTTTCCGGTAACAGAGGATCAGGGCATAGAAGGCAAACTGGATCGGCGTAAGCTCCGCCCGATAGCGGGCAGGACGGATATCCTTGCGGACTTCAATGTCCAGAGCGGCATCCTGCCAGTCCAGAGTGACATAAACATCCTCGGGGCTTACGGTCATTTCGCTGTTAATGTAGTTTATGGCCTCGGAGTAAATGTTGTCCCGGTTCCCGGAAGCCATGAGCTTGCCCCACTGCTTGCTGTCCTTCAAAAAGTGTCCCATTCTTATGAAGGGAATAGAGGAAAGCTCCACCTCGGCTGTGGCGCCGTCCAGCTCCTCTCCGGATCTGGTATAAAACTTCCGGCTGTTTTTGCAGCGATAAAAGAACTGTCCCCCGGATTTCACGGCATCGATTGCTTCGTAGCGGGGATCCACCAGCACATGGGTAAGCTCGTCATCCCGGCGCCCCAGTATGGACATTACGGAACCCATCAGGTAGGACATGGTTTTCCGGCCGCCGGCAATAGATGCCACCACAGGAGTTTCCGGAAATTTCTCAATGAGATCCCGCAGGGTTTTGAAGAGGAAGTCTGCGGCAATCCCTTCATCCTGATCGGTTCTGATATCCTCCAGCTCATGATTCTGGCTGTCCCGGAATACCAGAATGTTCTCCTCCTTCAGCGTAAGATCCGGCCAGCCGTATTCCCGGCTCATTTCAATAAAGATGTCATTCCCTCGTTCGCCGGTTTTCCGGTTGATCCCCAGAAGCATCCTCTCAATGTTCTCCTTGCCCGGGCGGGTGGTAACCACGTAAATATCCCGGACGGTACGCTCTGCCATTCTCAGGCTGCACAGAGTTTCGGTAATGATCTGCGGGGTCTGTCCTGACACCGAGAGAAGAATGCAATCGCTCATGGAAAACTCCTTTATCTTTTGCTGAACAGGTTTGTCCGAATAACAAGTAAAATCTTACTTCATGCCCGCCGGCAGAAGTGACGGCAGGATCCCGAATTAAAAAACAGAGCCCTGACGGAAATCCCGGTGAAATTTCATGGCCATGTCGCGCTGATTAAGACCGATAACCCGGTGAACGCCGGATGTTTAACCGGTCGTTTGCCGGGAGGGCTTCAGCTTGTCTCCGCCGGCACTTTTACCACAAGCTGCTGAAAAAGCTTCCTATCGAGGAACAGACGTCAGAAACAGTGGTGGTAACAGCGGTAAAGGTATCACGGATCTTTTCACAGGCATATTCCACAACATCACGGAGCTTATCCTTCAGGCTGGATTTAGTCTTCTCCCTGTAGCCGGCCCCGCCGTCATTGTTGTCATCTCTTTCGAAATTGGTGCGGTCCCGGGATTTCTTGAGAGCTACCATTATCGCCTTCTGGGACTTCAGATTTTTGACAATGAGGTAGAACAGCCGGGAAATGTTGTAGGGCTTCTGGCTCTCCTTCCCGTCGGTGTAGCCGGCGCTGTAGTACACCGGTTCA
>NZ_JBGVBR010000287.1:0-4044 GCF_045225735.1 Succinimonas sp.
AGGCCCATGGCAAAAAAGATATACTCCCAGGGACAGCAGCTGATGATCAGGGATCCCGCCAGAGGGCCCACCACCGGAGCTATGGAATGAATGCCCATAAGCACCGACATGGTTTTGGTGAGCTCGCTCCCCCGGAAGACATCCACCGCCATGGCCCGGGCCAGCACCAGTCCGCCGCCCCCGGCCAGCCCCTGCAGAAAACGGCAGGCCACCATCATGGGGATCCCGGTGGCAAAGGCGCACAGCACCGAGGAAACGGCAAACAGCACCAGGGATATCAGAAGAGGTCCCCGGCGGCCGATGGCGTCAGACAAGGGGCCGATAAAGAACTGTCCCATAGCGATGCCCAGAAAGCAGGAGGTCAGGGTCAGCTGCACCGCCGAGGGATCGGTTTTGAAAAACTGAGTGATCTCGGGAACGCAGGGCAAATAAACGTCTGTGCACACGGGGCCGAAGGCAGTAAGGAGCGCCAGCACCGTGATGTAGGAAATGCGCGACCAAAAGGAATCCTGATTAAAGGGCTTCTGCATAATAAAAAGTTAATTCTCCAAAGCTGATAATATTCTGCGCTGCCGAGCTCCGTCTCTCCTGACCGTATCGGGGGCCGGCTCTGCCGCTTCAGGACTTCTCCGTTTTTTTCGGGGAGTTTTCAGGAGCATATCCGGGAAATTTCTAGGATTTTTCCTTTCCGCTGCGGCTTTCCTGCCGGAGCAGCTTAGCCAGAGCTCCCGCATTAAGGAGATCCTTTCTCAGGGATCCCAGAGTCAGCACCTCCGGCGTCAGGGGCACCGGCCGCACCGCCTTCACCGCCATGTAGCCGAGACGGCTGGAATAAACGGCTGCCGCCACCCCCTGTCCCAGGGCGGCGGAAAGCCGGCCGGTAACTCCGGCTCCCACCACATCCACCACGGCATCAGTAGCCAGTTCCGTAATTCCGATAAACACCAGATTCTTGGCCACCCTCCGGTAAAGCTGCATCCGGCCCCAGACTCCCGGCTTAAAGCCGTAGACCTCTGCCACTTCCCGGATAAGACGCAGGGAACGGGCAAAGGTGAAGATCATATCCAGCCAGGCCAGAGGACTCAGCGCCACCACGGCTCCGGTTTCCGCGGAACGCTTCACGATGATCTCCCGGGCCCTTTTGTCCTGAGCGGCCAGGATGTCAGTCTCATAAAGCCGGAACACCTCCTCGGCGGAAAAGTGACTCTGCAGCTTGTTCGCAAAGGCCTTGAAGGGACGGCTCCGGCGGATTCCGGATGCCTTGGCCATTTCCTCACAAAGCCGGAGGGCTTCATTAAAGGTTCCGTTCTTCCGGGTCTCCCGCACCTCTTCCCGGTGGCGATCCGCCTCCTTGAAAAGCAGCACGGTGCCGAGCTCCCGGTAAAGCATCCACAGGGTTATAAGAAGGACGAGTCCCAGAAAAAATGCCGCGCCGTAACCGAGATAAGGGGACTTCGCGTAGGCGTCGGCAATCAGGGTCATGATTTCCAGTCCGCCCCACCCGCATATAAAAAGAAGGGCCCAGAGCACCGGACTGGACCAGAAGCGGGTCGTTTCGGGCTCGGGTTCGTCTGATTCCCCCAGATCCACCGTGGTGGCTACCTGGGTCGTATCATTTTCGGGAGGGGTTTTCTCCAAATCTTCCGGCTTGGCATCCACTTCAAAGGACGCGATGTTGTCCGGAGAAGAAGCGGAGGCTGTGTTTTTGCGGTCTTCGCTCTGGATCCGGGACAGCAGATCTCCGTCCAGGGATTTAACCGCTGCCGCCTCTTCTTCAATTACAAAGCCGCCCCGCATTTCTTCCTTCATAGCTTGTCTCCCAGAATATAATGCAGCACCACGTCCAGATTCATTGAGGGGATTATCCGGTCAGCGCCAAGTTTGGGCGGCCGGAGCGAACGGAAATCAAAATTCTTCTGGAAAAACTCCATATCCTCCCGGGACCATTTGGAGGGAATGCTGCCGGGAAAATAAGGCTTGTCATCCGGATAGCCGGTAACCAGAATGTCGGTATCAAGATCCCCCTTCTTGTAATGCCGGCACTCGGTGGCTCTGATGGCGGACAGGGTGACAAACTCCGCCTGAGATCCCGCTGATCTCACGTTCTGCATGGCTCCCAGCACCATGGATCGCAAAAGAGACAGCAGATTCTGATGCTGGTCGTTGGTGATGTGATCCGCCTTGGAGGCCGCAAAAAGCACCCGGTCAATGCGGGGTGAAAACAGTCTGCTCAGAAAACCGCTGCTCCCGTAGCTGAAGTGGCTTAAGAGCGTGTCAAAGGCGTCATTGATATCGTAAAAGGTTTCCCGGCCGCCCTTAAGAGCTTTAAGGCAGTCCACCAGCACAATCTGCCGATCCAGTCTGGAAAAGCACTCCCTATAAAAGCCCCTGACAATCCGATCCCGGTAATAGTTGTATCTTTCCCGGAGCACGGCGTAGAGGGAGGAGATCCCCGCGTTTTTGCCCGCCTCCGGATCCGGACAGGGAATAAACTCCAGAGCCGGCGCCCCCTTAAGCTCCCCCGGGAGCAGGAAACGTCCCGGGATCAGGAGCGCAAAGCCCTGATCCTTGCATTTCCGGAGCCAGGAGGTATAGGCCGTCACCGCTTCATGAAGGTCATCGTCATTCACCGCGCCCTGCCAGTCCAGCTTTGCCGCCCGGTCGGCAAATTCCTTGCCGGAAACCACGCCGTCCAGCACCCGGAGCCGTTCCCGGCACTTCTCGGAAAAGTCCTCATACTCCATATCCAGCAGCATGAGATCCATCAGCCATTCTCCGGGGTAATCCCAGATATCCAGAAAAATGCGGTCTTCGTCCCCCATGAGATACCAGCGGCTGTTCCGGTAGCGGATTTCCAGCCGGATTTCGCTGATGCCGTCCGTGGATTCCGGCCACTGCGGGGGATCCTGTTCCAGAGTTTTCATGATGGAGCCATAGGGAAAACTGGTAACGGAAAAGTCCCGGGACTTGGCAATGCCGCCGTAGCTAATCCCCCGGGCAGCGTATTCCGGAAAACGCGGCATGCGATCCTCATAGCCCTTGAGACCGAAGGCTGAAATATTGTTAACCAGCGAGGTTATCAGCGCCGTTTTGCCGCCCCGGGAAAGTCCGGTTACCCCCAGACGGATCTCCCGGTCTCGGACGAGAGAAATCCCTTCGGATATGGTGGCGCCGACTTTATCAAACAGTAACATGCTTCCCCCTGTTCTCATTCCGTCCCGAAAAATCCTCGGGACAGTTCCGGCAAAAGTCCGGAGAAAGAAAGTAATTCGCAGGGTGATATTTTACCGCATTCGTCGCTTTATTATGTGAGTTTGCCGGATATCTGAGAAGGTGACCGTTTACCGGACGGAAAGGAGCGGGATTTTGCGGGGAGGTATCAGGACTGAAACACTCGGGAAATGAGCCGGAAAAAGCATCCGGCGGCTAATGACCGGCATCCTGAAAAGCAGAATGCAGGTCATCGGATTCCTCTCCGCTCCGGAGCTCCGTAAATCGGCGGCTAGGTGAAGCTGTATATCAGGACAAATTGAGTTTTAACAAAGTTTTTCAATCAGACATTGATGATCCTTGCTCTTCGGGTCATAGTTAATGCCAGCGAGAATGATATTTTTGGTGTATTTTTTGGTGTAGCGCTGGAAATACTCTTGTTTCTTAATCTGCTTAAGAGCTTCCTCAGCGGATTTCCCGTACTTGAACTCAATCAGAATAAGCGGATCTCTGCCTTTCACTGTTGGCTCATATACTAAATCCACTTTGCCTTTTCCCGCCTGATCCTCGCGGTGATAGTCATAATCATCAAGGGTTGACCACATGAGACCGGTTATAACGCAGTAGGTAAGAGCTGACTCGGTATTGTAGTCATAGATTGATACCGCGGGTGAATTATGAACCTCCTGAATAAGCCGAGCCGTTTCATTCCCGTCAAGATCCCTGATGGCTTTCAGAAGCTGTTCAGAACGCTTTATGGTCTCCATGCGTTCATACCAGTCCTGTTCTTTGACAATATCCAGCAAAGCTGATTTTATTTCGGCATTCGGAACA
>NZ_JBGVBR010000288.1:0-10101 GCF_045225735.1 Succinimonas sp.
CAAAATAACCCGCTGGCAGAAATCCGGAGAGATCGCAAAAACCGCCGTGGTGTATTTTCAGGAAAAGGGACTGCCGGAAATACCCGGCTCCGGAGGCTCCTGAGGGTTCCGGATCTGCGTACGGCTAAATTTTGCGGCAGGTCTGTTTTTGAAAGTTTCTCCGGCCGCTTGCGCGTGTTTTTGACAGTTCTTGCATTTTTTTTGCCCTGCTGCTGTTATGATGCGGGGAGATGATGTCAAGAACGCAGCAGCGAAGGAAGAAGAGAAATAAGGCATTGTTTTTTCAGAAGGCATTACGTTTTGATTAAGAGGATGCCGGGACGGGATAAGGAATGATTATAAACAAAGGCACTTTGCGCGGCATGGTCAGGGACGTGGGATTTGACATGTTTCCGGGCCTCCGGGATATCTATGTTCAGGAATCAGCGGAGACCATTGAGCGCTTGCAAAAATCGCTGGATACGGGAGATTACCAGACCCTGGCGCGGGATATTCACACTCAGAAATCCGTGCTGGGCACTTACGGCGCCGATGATGCCCTTGAGCAGGCTCTCCGGCTTGATAAAAAATGCAAGGCTAAGGTTCCGCTCACGGATTTTGCTGAGGAGGTAAGAAGCTTTATCAGCATTCTCAAAGAGACCAGGGATGCCGTGAACAGCCTTACCGCTGAAGATCTTCAGGGGTTCTGAGACCTATGCAGGTGGTTACTGCCAGTACCATGCTCTCTGATGAAAGAGAGGCCGTGGCGGAATTGTCCCGCGAGATCCTTAAGGAGGGCGGCGGGAAAATAGCCGGGGTTTGTCTCTATTTTCAGAAATCGCTGTCTCCCGCAAAGCTGCAGGAGGCCTGCCGGGAGTTTTTTGCGGATATTCCCTTTGCGGGCATGAGCGCGGAAAACGGCTCCTTTGACGCCCATGCGCTTATCGGGGGCAAATCCGGCATGATGCCGTCCTCCGGAGGCGCCTCCCGGAACCGGTTTTCGGTAAACAGGTTCAAGGAGCCCGAAACCCCCCGGGCGCGGGGGATTATTGCCCTGGCTTTTACCGGCGAAGACGTATTTCTGGGCAGCGTTGCCGGCGCCTATTCTCCTGACATGGACATTAATCCCGATAATGTTTTTAACAGGGTCTCCGCCCGGGCCGGATTCCTCGGGGTGTTTCCGGATCTGATTCTTTTTCATTGCACTGATGATGCCCAGTTCCCCTTTGCTGCCGCCCTGGCGAAGCACATGGGGGATTCAGTGCAGGTGGCCGGCGGGATTCTTGATACCTCTGAGGGAGATGTTGCCGTTTTTAACGAGGAGCAGGTCATTACCGGAAAGAGCCTTTTTCTTATGACCTTCCTCTATACGGACTGCGATGTCGTGGTTACCGGGGAGAATAACAGCGAGCCTGAGGGATATTACGGCATTGTTACCGAATCTTCGGGATGCTTTATCAGCGAGATAGACAATCAGCCGGCGGCGGATGTGCTGTTCCGCTGGCTGGATCAGGACAGCTCCTCCTGGAGTCCGGACAAGCTCAATCAGGAGCTGTCAAAGGTACGCAATCGCTGGACGCTGGCGGTCTGTTCCGCCGATATCAGAGGTCCGGAACGTTTCACCTTTACCTATCTCAGGAATATTACCCCGGAGCGCGCCATTCAGATTTCCCACATCTGGGAGCCGGGGGAGCGGATCTGTCTCATGGCGGTTTCCGGCAATGACATGGTGCGCTATCTGTGCAAAATCGGTTATTCCTCGGATCGGGTGATTCTGGGGTCTCTTCATTATATCTGCCAGTTCTACAGCACCGGAGAAATGGCAGCCCGGTATTTTGAAAGCGTGGTGTCCGCAGTGCGGGCCAATAAGAAACATCCTTTCGTAACGATGCCGCAGAACGGGGAATTAGTTAAAAGCATGGATGTCCTGGAATATGTCATGGGAAACTACATGATAGTGTCGGTGTGGTTTATGGAAAGGGAAGCTGTGTAGGGAGAGCGGTAATATGAAGAGCGAGGAAGTGTTTTCCGCCTACTCTCTCGAGGAGCAGAACAAAATCAGTTTTCTGCTGCATTCCTTTTCCGAGGATCGGGAAATCTGGCAGCACTTTTCTCAGAGAAGCCTGTTCGGCATGCTGAAGGATCTGGAGCATGTTTACGGGGAAAGAGAACAGTATGAAGTGCTGATCCGGGCCATGCGCTCCTTTGTGGATTTTGAAAAGGTGGTGCTCCTGTCCCGGCGGGAGGAAGCCCGGGAGCTTTCCGTGGTCTATGCCTCGGATCCCGCTCTTATGACTCAGGTCTGGAAGGATACCGGCGTTATTGAAAGAAGTTTCCGGGGGCGTATTCAGGTGCTTTACGATCCCTCCGGAATGCCGGATTTTCAGGGAACGGATCCGGCCCTCAGGGAGCAGATCCGGAATGTCATGCTGATCCCGCTTCTCCTTCAGGATGAAAAGTTTCTCTTTATCTGCATGAGCCGGCAGCCCTTTGCCATGAATTTAAGAAGCCGCCGGGATATAATGGAGGTGCTGCCGGTATTTACTCAGGCCATGATCAATCTTCGCTACCGAACCCAGCTGGAGCAGATGGTGAAAAGCCGCACCCGGGCTCTTCTGGACTATCAGGACAAGGTGAAGGTGTTCCGGCGTCTTTCCCATGAAATGCTCTGGCAGACCGACAGCAAGTTCCGGATTACCCATGTGTTTGCCAACGACGCCACGGAATATGCGCAGAATCTGGACAGCGATCTCCCGCCGTATCAGAGTTTGGTGGGGAACCGGCTTTTGGACTACATAAAATGGGAGGCCATTGACGCTCCCAAAGAGCTGAAGAGGAAGCTCTATCACGACATTGCCGCCAATCATAATCTGATTGTCAATCTGAAGATCCCGTGCTCCAGCAATGACCGGGTAATTTGGATTCTGGTTAACGGGGAGCCTTATTACCATGCCGACGGCAGCTTTGCCGGTTACCGGGGCAATCTCTTGAACATCACCAAAAGCCACAGTCAGAATCAGATTCTCCGCAAGGCCAAGGAAAACGCCGAGAAGGCCAGTCTGGCCTCCACCCGCTATCTGGCTGAGATTTCCCATGAAATCAAAACCCCGCTGCAGGCCATTATGGGGCTTATTGAAATCGTGGGCCATTCCGACAATATTACCCAGGAACAGCGGGGCTATCTCAAGAACATTTCTCAGAGCACCTCGGTTTTGCAGAACATTCTTCATGACGTGCTGGACTTCTCCCACATCTCCTCTCAGGCCATGATCATGGAGAAAACCAACTACAACATCCGCGATACCATAAGCTCGGTGGTGAGCCAGATGGAGGGCCGGGCTCATGACAAGGGCATTGAACTTACCCTGAAGTTCAGCGACAACTTCCCGTTAATGGTGGTAGGGGATGCCCACCGCCTGTCCCAGATTTTTTACAACCTCATTAACAATGCGGTGAAGTTTACCAGCAAGGGCGGCGTGCGGGTGCTGGCGGAGCGTTTTGAAAACCGGCTGAAATTTTCCATCCAGGATACCGGCCCCGGGATTCCGGGAGCCAAGCTGAAGAATCTCTTTACGCCGTTTGTGCAGCTGGACGGATCCATTTCCCGCAAATACGGGGGATCCGGACTGGGACTGGCTATCTCCAAGCGTCTGGTGGAATGCATGGAGGGTAAAATCGGCATTAAATCCGTGCTGGGAAAGGGCACCACCTTCTGGTTCGAGATCCCGTGCCTGGTGGTGCGGAACGAGATCATCGGCGCTACCTCCGTCATAAAGCCCCGGAAGGTTTATAACGCGCATTTCAGAATTCTTCTGGTGGAGGATTCCCGCATCAATCAGTTTGTTCTTAAAACCATGCTGGAAAATCTGGGGCACAAGGTACGGGTGGCCGGGAACGGCGAGGAGGCGGTCAATAGCGTGTTCCAGGAACTCCCGGAGCTTATCCTCATGGACATCAGAATGCCGGTGATGGACGGCATTCAGGCGACCCGAAAGATCCTGTCCCGGTACCGCAATCTTCCGATAGTGGCTCTCACCGCCAACAGTTCCGACGAGGAGCGGCATGACTGCCACGCTGCCGGCATGATCGACATCCTGTCCAAGCCGGTTAATTCCGAAACTCTCAAAAGCAAGCTGCAGAATCTGGCAGAGATCATCCTGGAAAAGAATGAGGCTCTCAAGGAGGAGCTTCAGGAAAAGCGGCTGGTAAACCGCGGCAGCGACGAGGGGGCGGATAACGATGACAGCGGCCGCGCGGGCAGCGTTTCCTCCGCTTTGGAGGAAAGCAATCTGGGTCTTATTTTTGACATTGTGAAGCAGAGTCAGGGGGATAAGGCCAATAGCAGCGATCAGCGCATTGAAACCATAGAATAGGCTATAGAAAGACGGCAGCCGGGAGACGGCCTCCGGTTTACCGGGGAATTACCGTCTGGCGCCGGAAGGGGGCATTTCCGGTCAGAATGCAAAGCCGTTTTTCTTAAAGCAGGACATCATGGTTCTGGTAAGGGAAATAGTAGTGTCTGGCTCCGGAAGATCCTCCCGGGACACCCAGAAGGCTTCCGCGAGTTCGTTTTCGTCCCGGATAATCTCCGAGCTCCCGTCCACCCGGGCCATGTAGCCCACCAGAAGATTGCTGTCCAGTCCCCAGGGCTGGGATCCGAAGTAGCGAAGATCCCGGATCTTAAGTCCGGCTTCCTCCATGGCTTCCCTCCGGGCCGTCATTTCCGGAGTTTCCCCGATTTCGCAAAAGCCGGCGATAAGAGCCAGTCCCCGGTAGGGGCGATCCCGGTAGCGGGTCACCAGTATCTGATCTCCGTGGGTAATGCCCACAATAACCGCCGGGGCGATGCGGGGATAGATAATGTTATGGCAGGAGGGGCAGACCATGGCCCGCTCCTCTTCGGAAGGCTCGGTGGCTGTCCCGCATTTTCCGCAGTATCTGCTGCTTTGATACCAGGAGTGAAGATGCCAGGCCGTGGCGCCGGCGAAGCAGACCATCCTGGGATTATCCGAGCGGAGCACGATAATGTCCTGCCAGGAGAAGCCGGGGATTTCGAGATCCCCGCAGTTTTCGGATCCGGCATTGCCGGTATAAAGGAAGAAGGCCCGGTCATCAATGGCGAAGAGATACTGAAGCTGCTCCAGCTCTCCCCAAAGCCGGACCTCCGGAAGACTGAGAGGCTTGCTCTTGCCATCCCCCTTTACCAGAATGCTTCGGCCCTTAAAAGCCATTACAAAGTCGCTGTCCCGGGGCGGCCTTTTCAGGGAGTACTTGTTTCTGAAGACGTGTTCGTTAAGTTCATGCAGCATGTTTTACCTCGTCAGTCATCCTTCCTTCCCTCGATATGCAATTTTTCGGCTTCTTATCCTGCCATCAGGTCTGCCATGATCATAGCTTGTCATGATCATAGCACGCCATGATTTTATGACTTTCTCAGTCAGCAGAGGGAGATGAAATTTCTGAAAATATCGATCCCGTGTTCCGTAAGCACGGCTTCAGGATGAAACTGCACGCCGTATAGCCGTTTATTGCGGATCCGGAGAGCCATGGGGATGTGATCCGCGGTTTCCGCCATGATTTCCGTATCCGGCGTCGGATTTGAAATCATGAGGGAATGATATCTGGTGGCACTGAAGCCTTGGGGGAAGTCCTTAAAGAGCTCAAAACCCTTCCTGAAAAAGATATCCGAGTTCTTGCCGTGACAGGGGACAGGAGCTCTGACGATCCTGGCCCCGAAAAACGCCGCCAGACACTGCATGCCCAGGCAGATTCCCAGAATGGGCGCTTTATCCTGATAGCGCCGGATTACCTCCATGGAGACGCCGGAGTTTTCCGGGGAGCCCCAGCCCGGAGAGATGATGATTTTCTGGAAACGGAGCCGGTCAATGGCATCAGGGGTCATTTCATCGTTTTTTATCACCTGGGGTCGTTCGCCGAGCATCCTGAGATACTGGACGATGTTGTAGGTAAAGGAGTCGTAATTGTCTATCAGGAGCATAATTCCACCTCGAACATTCCTCTTACGGAATTCATGCAGAAGATCCGCGCTGATTTTCGGAGATCTTCGGGAGACAGCGTTTTTTCCCGGAGAACGCCGTCCCGGATAAGACGCTGTCTCATAACCCCGTTCAAGAGACCGGAGGATACCGGCGGAGTGAACAGCGTGTCTCCGATTTGGGCGGCCACGTTGGTAAAGGTTCCCTCGGTGATTTCGTTTCTTTCGTTAACCCGGATTTCCTCAAAGAAGTCCCGGGGCGCCGGGCTTCTCACCGAGGTTTTATGGTACAGAAAGGGGTTTTGGGAATTTACCTTCCCGTTAATGCGAACCCGGGGCCGGATTGCCGGAGCAGGGAGGGGCCTTTCGGTAATGTCGTAACGGCCGTCCCGGAAAAGCTCAATGCGCGCAACACGATCCTCCGGAAACGCAAAGAAATCCAGTTCCCGGGGCCAGGCAAAGCCGAATTCCCGGGCGGAGTTTCTCAGCCGGCTGAGATGAAGCTCCCGATCCTGATTTCCGGTTCCTGTTTCAATAAGCGAAAACCCGCTTTCCAGAAATTTTGTTTTGGCCAGAGTTTCCTCCCACTCATCAGCGGCTGTGGAATCGAAGGTGACCGCTCCTCCCGCATAGTACCTGAAATACTGTTCATCATGCTGTTTCTGGAGAATCCTGATGGGAACCGAAAACACTGCTTCATCTCCGTGCAGCCAGGCAATGGCCCCGCAGTAAACCTCTCTGTCAAAGGGCTCGGCTTCTCTGATTACCCTCATGGCGGATAATTTCGGGGCGCCGGTGATGGAACCGCAGGGATAGAGAGCTCTTATGATGTCATAAAGAGAAACCTCTGATCTGAGTTCGGCGGATATTTCCGAGGTCATCTGAAAAACAGTGGGATGCTTTTCAATGGCAAAAAGCCTGTCAGCTCTGACGGTGCCGTCCCGGGCAATCATGCCGAGATCATTCCGGAGCAGATCTGCGATCATAAGGTTTTCTGCCCGGTTTTTAGGATCCCGGGCCAGAAAATCCCGGTTTTTCCGGTCTTCCTCCGGAGTATGACCGCGGCGTATGGTGCCCTTCATGGGTTTGGTAACAATATGTCTGCCCTTTATCCGGAAAAAGAGTTCCGGGGAGAATGACATAATGGTTTCGTACCGGTTTTCCAAAAAGGCGTTATAAGGTGTTTGCTGCCTTCGGAGCAGATAATTGTAGAGAGAGAGTCCGGAGATGCTGGCTTTTACCAGAGAGGGATAGGTGTAGTTTACCTCGTAGGCGATGCCGTTCAGGATCTGTTCCCGGATAAAGGCGATTTTATTAAAGTACTCTTCCCGGGAGATAAGAGGGATTACGGCAATTCCGACAGGCAGGTCAGCGGTGTCTGCAGCACCTGGGGCGGCAGCATCCCGGTTTGCGGTATCGCGGAGATTCTCACAGGATCTGAAGGCCTCAAAGAAAATCAGGGGGCAGCCTTTTTCATGGGGTTTTTCCAGGCTGTAGCGCATATAGCCCAGAAGATAAAAGCCCTGATCCCGGAGCTCCTGAATGCGGTCAAGGCCCGATTGTATATCCCCGGGAGAAAATACGGCAACGGTTTCTGCAGGATCCCGGTAACAGCAGCCGGCGAATATTTGCATGTTCAGTGTCCCATGTTTAAGCGCTCTCGGATATCAGATCAAGGGGCCGCTCCCGGAGAGCCCGATAACGGCGGGCTCATTGTACACCGCTGATGATAATCCGGCATTACCCGGACGGAAATCTCCTTTATAATGTTCAGGATTATTTCCGGCCGGGGCCGGAGACGGGAGCTTAAGGAAAATAAATGAGCGTTATCTGGAAAAAGCCTTTTACCATGGAGGTCCTGAACTCCTTCTGCCGGAAGGGGCTCATGGCCGGGCTGGGCATTAGCTTCACCGCTTTCGGAGATGACTGGATGGAGGCCCGGATGCCGGTGGATGACAGAACCCGGCAGCCCTACGGGTATCTCCACGGGGGCGCCACGGCCGCGCTTATTGAAACTCTGGGATCCATCGCCGGCAACTATGCCGCCGATAAAGCCCATTCCTGCATGGGGCTTGATATTGAGACCCACCATCTGAGAGCGGTGCGGGAAGGTTTTGTCACTGCTCATGCGGTGCCCCGGCATCTGGGTTCTTCCGTTCAGGTCTGGCTGGTAACGGTACGGGACGAAGATAACAATCTTATTGCCGAGGGGCATATGACTTTGGCGGTAAGACGGCATATGAGCCCTGCCAAGGATGCTGCGGAGAAGCCTTCGGAACCCCATCCGGAGCATATTTCCGGTATCGGTCATTCCGATAGTCCCGGGAAGTCCGCGGGATCTGCCTGACCTCTGTTCTGCATTCCCGGGCCTGTTTTCCGGTTTATCAGGCTCTTCACTTCATTCTTTCAGGACACACATATGAGCGCTGCCGCCAAAGAGACTCTTCTGACCCGCCTTACCAGAGGCGAGCAGCTTTCCTTTGGTGCTCAGCTTAAAATGGTGCTTCTCCTCAGCATTCCGGCGGTGCTGGCTCAGATATCATCCACGGTAATGCAGTATATTGACGCTGCCATGGTAGGTCAGCTGGGAGCCCGGGATTCCGCCTCTATCGGTCTTATAGCCTCCAGCACCTGGCTCTTCTATGGCTTTGCCATGGCGGCGGGGATGGGGTTTTCGGTGCAGGCGGCCCAGAAAATCGGAGCGGGCTTCCTTAAGGACGCCCGGAACATCGTGGGACAGGGGCTCCGGGTAACCTTTATCTTCAGTCTGGTTATGGGAGGACTGGGAGCGGCAATAAGTCCCTTTCTGCCAGAGCTTTTGGGGGGATCTCCGGATATTAACCTGAATGCCTCCTGGTACTTTCTGATCTTTGCGTTATTTTTTCCGGCGGTGCAGCTTAACGGGGTGGCCACCGGCATGATTCAGTCCTCGGGCAATATGTCCTTCCCGAGCTTTTTGCACATCGTGATGTGCGTTCTTGACGTGATTTTCAATGCCTTTCTGATTTTTCCGGGGTTTGAGATCGCTCTTCCCTTTGGCGTCATCAGTATTCCCGGCGCCGGTCTCGGAGTTATCGGAGCTGCTTTGGGCACCGGTCTTGCTGAGCTCCTTATCGCCGGAATACTCCTTTTTTATCTTCTGAAAAGATCGCCTGTTCTCCGGAAGCATCCCGAGGAGAAAACGCATTTTGTCGCCCATGACTTACGAGGGGCTGTGCGGATTTCCATGCCGGTGGCTCTGGAGCAGGTTTTGATGAGCAGCGCCTACATCACCTTTACGGTTATTGTGGCCCCGCTGGGAACGGCAGCATTGGCTGCTAACGCCTTTGCCATAACGGCGGAAAGTCTCTGCTATATGCCGGGGTACGGCATTGCCGTGGCGGCCACGGCCATTATCGGGCAGGTGGCCGGAGCCGGTCTTTTTGACACTGCCAGAAGACTGGGACGCATGTGTGTTTCTCTGGGCATGCTGGTAATGGCCGGGATGGCGGTGCTTCTTTATATTTTGGCGCCGGTGTTCATTGGCATTATGTCCCCGGATCCGGACATCAGAAGTCTGGGTACCCAGATTCTGAGACTCGAGGCCTTTGCAGAACCGATGTTTGCGGTGGCCATTGTGGCCAACGGCGTTTTCCGCGGGGTGGGGGATACACTGATTCCCAGTATTTACAATTTTGCCAGTATCTGGCTGGTAAGACTGCCCCTGGCGGCATTTCTGGCCGGAAGATTCGGTCTTGCCGGGGTATGGTTTGCCATGGCTCTGGAGCTTTGTGTCCGGGGCCTTTTGTTCCTGCTGCGACTCCTGCGGGATCGCTGGATCCGGAACTTTCAGGAAAAGGCTCTCGCTGTTAAGCCGGATCAAGAGAATCCGAATGCGGTAAATCACAGAGAAACTGATTCGGATTGAGCGGTTTAACAGATTTTTCAACAAGATCTTTGGGGCAAAAATGCGAGTCCTGTCCGGTATCCTGTGAGATCTTTGATAACGAAAAGGAATCCCCCTCATAAAAAGGTCTCTGCCGGTATTAGATGTGCCTGCTCCCTATATCTCTTTGATAATGAAACGGCCATAGACGTACATGATAACGTAGCGCCGAAGGTCGGAAATCTTGCTTAAAGCATCGTCC
>NZ_JBGVBR010000289.1:0-3524 GCF_045225735.1 Succinimonas sp.
TGATAATTTGTTTTGTTATATCTTTTATAAAGATTCAGCTTTTATATTTTTACAAAATACACTGTACTGACCCTAACATGAAATTCACCAAACAAACGTTCTTATTTTGGGAAGTTGATATTTTTTAGTCTCAAGTTAATTATATGATTTAAATCATTATTTATATTCATTATTTTCTTTTACAAATTGTTTATCTTATTTAAAATCATGATGTTATGGCGAATAATATTAAGTTTCTGACCCAGTCAATGGTGGTTTATTCTGAAAAGCTCTCCGATCGGGGAGAGGATGCCGCTGTACTTAAGGTAAATGATACGGCTTCTCTTGCCGGGGTTTTTGACGGCTTGGGAGGTTCCGGTGCCCGTTCTTATTCCCGGGCAGAGTTTAAATCCGGTGCCTATCTCGCATCCCGCGTTGCCGCTCTGACAGTTCGGGACTGGTTTAAGAACCTTACTGAAAATTCAGCTCCTGAAAACTTTGATTTTGGGGGGGCGGACAAGATGAATCTTAAGAAGATGATCAAGGATTCATTACTAGAATTTAAATCAATACTAAAGGAGGAGCAGGTAACTCGTCTTAAAAGCTCTTTTTCCAAGGAACTTCCCACTACCATGGCGATTCAGCTGATAGTTCCGTTAGAAAGCGAAAGCAAGTACTGCTGTCAGGCGAATTTTCTGTGGGCCGGAGATTCCCGGGGCTATATCTTTGACGAAGATGGCCTTCATCAGATAACCGAGGACGATAACGATGTTGCGGATCCCTTTGAGAATATTTCCGCTGACGGCAAAATGACCAATGTGATTTATGCCGGCGGAAATTTTACGGTGCATTTCCGGAGTGTCCCTATGAAAAAGCCCTTCCTGTCCTTTGTGGCCAGCGACGGCTGTTTCGGGTACTTTTCATCTCCCATGGAGTTTGAATACCACCTGCTGAGAGCATTGGTGGACGCTCGAAGTTTTATGGAAGCGGAGCACCGCCTTTATGACTGTTTCGAGGCCCGGGCCGAGGACGATTTTTCCTTTGCCGGCCTCTTTTATTACGGAGAAAGGCCGGATATTTTCAGGAAACATGCTAAGAACAGGCTTCAGAAGCTGGAACCTCTTATCGCCCGTATCAGAACCGGCGGTGATGAAGCCAGAAGGGCCATCTGGCAGGAAGAGTACCGCGCAGGGTATCTCAGATTTCAGTAATGCGCTGATGAGATCAGATGGGATATTTGTGGTATATTCCGGACTGTTTTCTGTTTACAGCTCAATTAAGAAGGAATATTTTGTGCCGTACCAATCCGGGGTTATGCTGATAGTTTGTTCTTTAGCATTGCTGTCAATAACGTTAATAGGACTATCTGTTTACTGCCTGATTAAAAAGAAGTGGCGTCCGTTCACTTTGACAATGGGAATTGCGACGCCTGTTCTGGTTTATATTGTCAGTTCCTTCTTTTGGATTTGGGGTTCTTATGTTGCGACAATCTTGTTTTGGATGTCTTTAATCTATGGCTGTGCTTGCATAGTCTTGTCCGTAAAAAGGCCTGCCGCCGCAAAAAGTTCAGGCAATAGAGCCGAATAAGCTTTGCCTAATACCTCAAAACACGCATCCTCGGTGATTTATGCAGCCTGGAATTTTACCGCCGTGCATTTCCGGAGCGTGCAGATGAAAAGACACTTCCTGTCCTTTGTGACCAAAGACGGGTGTTTTTGGTAATTTTCTTCTCTCTGGAGTTTGAGTGCCATTTCCTGATGGCTCTGGCCGGGGGCATTCTGTGAATTGGAGTACAGCCTTCATGACTGCTTCAAGGTCTGGGTACATGATGACTTTTCCTGTGCCAGACTCTGTTACGAAGAACAGCCGGTGCTTTACGAAAAAAGGCGGAGTACCGGCTTTCAGAAGCTGGAACCTTTTATCGCCCGCATCAGAACAGGAGGGGATGAAGCCAGAAAGGCCATCTGGAAGTCGGAGTACCGCACAGGTATCTCAGTTTTGGGTAAGCGCTTCTTTAGCGAGACAGCGGCAGGATAGCAACTCAGCGCGCGTCTGGTTAACTGCTCTTCATTCGTCTCATTCATTATTCATTTCGTCTCAAATCAATCAAAATGAGAAGAAAAGTCAACGGCGTGAGAAGAAAAGGAGACCCTTATGACTTCCCGCTGGTTAGCTGGTATCCCATGCCCAGGCCGGACGCCATCTAAGCCAGAGCTGTTTCTGTATAGTCTGTTTGGAGCTTGCTTGTTCTCTCAGATGGAGATCAAATCACGGCTGAAATTATCTTTTTGAGAAAGTATCCGATATTAATCCATCCTATGAACACCTTAAGTATTATTATCTTAAGTATCGTCAACACAAGTAAAACAGAGGCCGAGTATGCTGGCAGATATTCTTTGGAAGCTGAGAGATTTTTACAAAATGATCCGTCAGGACTGGGCCGGGTATGGCCTCCTGGCTGTATTGTGCCTCGCGTCTTTTGCAACAGGAATTTGGATTATGATTGCCTACGGGTATGCGTGGGATTATGTCTGGCCGTTTCTTACTGCGGGATTGTCCAAGAACTGGTTCTGTGCCATTCTTTCTGTTATCGGCATGATACTCTGGTTTATTTTTTCAGGGTTTGTCGGCATCATTGTTCGCGGGTTTTTATTCATGAAATTTTTCGAAGAGAAACTCGAGGCCTTTTCTAATAAAGTGGACGATTATTGGAAAAACAGAAAAAACAAGCCCGCCAAAGAGGAATCCGGAGAAGAGTTTATTTGCGACAAGAACGGGACTCAGCCTGAAAACTCTGACAAGAACGGTGACTGAATGCAGGCAAGGGAACCTGCCTTGATCTCAGCGGCTGTTATTCAGGAGCTTTCTCTCTCCCGGCCGTAGCGTATATTTCTGCAGATACCATGAACTGGGCCGCCTTATGAGGAATTAATGGCAGCTTTGAGTGTTATTGTTGCGGGCATTGCTGTGGGTATTGTGTGGGTATTGCTGAGAAAGAAAACCGTATCTCTCCATCCTATGGACGTTTTAAGTACTATGATGATATTGCTGAATTTTTAAGTCTGGGATGCAGCGTCAAAGAGAGGCCGGATATGTCAGATGTTCTTTGCAGGTTAAGAGAGCTGTTTAAAACAATCATTGATAATTTGCCGGAGTTTCTGGTAACTGTTACCGGAATATTAATTTTTGTTGTGATTGTCCATTTGAATGAAGATTATGTTTGGCCATTTCTTGCTGCCGGATTGACCAGGAATTGGTTTATTGGGATTCTTTCTGCTCTGGGCATAGCAGTGTGGTATGCGGGTATCTATGTTATTCTGAGTTTTGCTTATTCGCTTTGCAGCGTAGACTTTCTGTTTAACATATCGAAAGCCTTCGGGAGGTTACTGGCAGCCATTTGGGGGAGCAGCAAAGAAAGCAAAGCTGCCGAAAATCACCTGACGAAAATGAGACCGTAGAGGAGTTTTTTTACGACAAGAACGAAACGGCCTCCGAAAAGCATGACAGCAAAGACGATAACAGCGGCAAGGATGATAACTGAATGC
>NZ_JBGVBR010000290.1:0-5743 GCF_045225735.1 Succinimonas sp.
ACTCCGCATCTTCGGCGTCAAGAGAGGGAGCTCCGGCCAGGGGCTCTTCCCCGCAGGCTCCGGATCCCGAAACTCCCGCCAGGAACATGGCGCAAAAAATCCGGCTGAGCTTCCTCATGCGCTGCTCTCCGCTATGCTGTTCATCGCCATGCTGCTCTCTAAGCTGCTCACCACACTGTCCATCTGCTCACCGCGCTATTCACTGCACATTCCGGGATAAAAGGTTACATGATGGAGCGTTCTCCCGCTGTCATCATAGAAATCCCCCTCAGTCCGGCGTACCCGGCTGTAGGGAGCTTTCTTCTGCGCTACCTTGCGGCAGTAGCTCTCTCTGGCGCTCCGCCAGTACCTTTCAAAAAGCATCATTCTGGCAAAACGCGGCATTTCCGCATAAAGAGGATTGGCCACGGCGGTTACATATACCGTGCCGTCATCGGCAAACTGCACCTCCGTAATGCGGCCGAACTTGAAGTTATAGGGGATTTTGGCGGCATACTTCTTGCGGTAAAGAGACTCCAGCTCCGCCCGGGTGTAGTAGCTCTGCTGCGGGGCTGCCTTGCGGGATCCCGGTTTTCCGGAAGCCGCCAGAACTTCAGGGCCGGCCGCAAGCTGCGCTGCCATGAGAAGCGCCATAAGCCCCCAGGCGCGGAAAAAGCAGGAACGCCTCCCGGATCTCTTCAGTAAACTGACTGCCATTTTTCCCTCTCTTATTCCTCGCCCCTTTCTTTGTTTGCCAAAACCTTCCGGTACCCTGCCCGAGCCCCGCCTCTGAAACTAAGAGCCGGCACGAAAAAATTTGTTCCGGCTTCAGGGCAAACTTTATCATTATATGGGAGATTCTCCAAAAAAAATGGAATGAGAGCCACAAAGAGAAGCCCTGACAGGGTTCCTGTCAGGGCCGGAAGAAAGCGCCGGAAACGGGCTAATCAAAATCCCATGTGTCCCCGGGAAGCTTCTTCCGGAGGAGCTCCCGGGCCTCTGCTGCGCCGGAAATCGCCTGCTCCAGACTCTTCCGGTACATGACATCGCCCTCCTTTACCACGGTAAAAAGGTGCTCCTCGGCTTTATGAAAATACCGGAGCGCCAAAGCGGGATCCTGATCTGTTCCCTGACCCGCAAGGCACATCTGAGCCAGCCGGAGATAAACCGGGCCGGAGATCCGTTTCTCGGTATGTTCCTTAAAGCCCTCCCGGCAGCGCTGGTAAATGCTGAAGGCCTCCTCCAGGTTTTGTTCCACATAGTAGCCGTGGAAATACATGTCCCCGATTTTGTACAGGGAGATCAGCTGGCCCTTGAAGGCTCCCAGAGCAAAGAACTGAAAGGCCTTCTCATAGTCCGGCTCCCCGATCCGGCCATAGTAGTAGCAGTAGCCGAGATTTTCCTGAGCCCAGGGATTTCCCTGCCGGGCCGCCATGGTGTAGTAATAAACCGCCTTGTCAAAGCTCTGCGGAAAGCCCCGGCTGCCGTCATAATGCATGGCTCCCAGGGAATTCATGGCATGGTCATTCCCCTTCCGGATCTCTGACTCCATGAGCTCGGTCACGAACGCAATGATAAAATCCGGAAGAGGCTTCGGACAATCGCAGAGCATAATCTCATGAGCTGCGTTGTAAGGGGTATTGTCGCAGTAATCATAATCATCGCTGAAATCCTCATCAGCATCATAATCAGCGTCATTGCCCGTGAAAAGAGCGAGACGCCGGGCCAGCTCGGGATACTCTTTCCGGTCAAGCTTTTCATATGCGGCGGCGGCTTGGGCCTGTAACGCTTCAGTATCTGATGTTTTCGCAGCGCTTGCATTCTCATCGCTCATAGGCGAACTCCTTTTTTCTCTGTCCTTCGTTTTTTTACCAGCCGTTGCTTTTGCAGTGCTCAGAGGTCACATCCACGCTGAAAAGATACCGTTCCTCCTCGTAATAGATAAAGCGGTAGCTGTCCAGTTTGTCCACCATGCTGCTTCTCAGAGCCTGGTTCTGGCAGATATTCTTAAGGACGCCATAGGGGGTATGATCTCCGGACACCTTTTTGCTGAGCCGGAAAACATTGGTAATGACGCTGCCGGGGCCGGCGGAGATGTCAGAAAGCACCACATCCTCGGAAACCCTGAGGGGAAACTGCCGCCCCTCCCGCTCCCGGGGCAGGATGTTCAGAAAAAGATTCTTCTCGGTATAGTGTCCGTCGGGAGTGAACAGGGCCGGATCCCGGGGGACGTCATCCGCCCGCGCCGCAACTCCGGTTCCGAAAATCAGCGTTCCCGCGACTAAAGATATTATCGCTTTATACATTTTATTTAGCTCTTATATGACTAATTAATCATTTCTGCATTTCAGGGGCATTGTATCAGAAAAACCTGCCGGAATTTTGAAGAGAGAGCAAAAATAAGAGGCGGGTAACAGAAAGAGAAAAAAATCGGCAGCGGAAAGGACATGAGACTTAATCCCCCGTCATGAATAAGTCCGGCCAGAGCTCCGGGTAATCCCTGCTGAGGCGGGGGCCTCCCGTCTGCGGCCGGCTCCCTCTTATCATAAAAAGCTCATGCACCTCGGGAGGCAGCCTGCGATAGGCGGCAATCAGATGGGCCAGAAGGTTCAGAAGGCGGTTGTGGGCTTTGGCCGCAAGCTCCGCCTGTTCCCAGGGGGAGATTATCTCATGTAGGAACAGAAAACGGCGGCATACCTCCGTCCGGTCAAAAACCAGCCAGAGCTTCCAGTACATGCTCTCTCCGGGATTTCTCAAGGTGATGCTCTTCTGCAGCGTCACCGGAACCTCGTAGTCCTCCAGAAGCTTCATTAGGCCGCATTTTCGGAGCTCCCGGGAAAGCAGGTTAAGCTCCTTCTCGAAAATGAAGAGGAGATTCGGGATATCCCGGGCGATCAGAGGATCGGAACGGAGATGCTTCCGGAAGCGGTAAGACAGGGAATTCCGGGAAAACGGCCCCAGCCGCACGGGCTCGCAGTACTGCTGCCACAGCAGCGCATGATAGGCCCAGCCGGCTCCCTTTCCCATCCTCCGAAAAAGTCCCGCCGCATCCCGGGAATAAAATCTGATGTTTCGTTTTCCGCTGTCCATGGCATCCACCTCGCTCTCGGCTTCCGGAATATGATAAACCGCAGAAGAGGAGACACCTGTAAAATAAGCCTTAGAGAACCCCGCTAAGGCCGAAAACTTCCCCCTCCGGAGCGCTGGTCGGAATCATCTCCGGCAGTCTCCCGCTTCTGTTTCTGACTGTCCGAGGATCCCAGAGAGTTCCGGCGGTAATCGCTGGCGGCAAAGAAATTATAGATAAGGGGGAGGATGCCGAAATAGGAGCCGTGCAGGGTTGCATAAAGCCCCGGCTGATCCAACATGAACATGGAAGCGGTAAACAGCGCCAGTATAATGGTATTGGCGTAAACATTCACCCGGATCACGGTGATAAAGGTGGTTCTTACCCCCATGAGATAGAAAATACCGTATCCCAGAGCAGCGGTAACGGCAATGTTGGCCGCCAGCCACAGCGCCACCACGATGTACATGGAGATAAAAATGACCATGGGAGCGATGGTATAAGCCATGAACTGCAATCTCATGTACATCCGGGGGGAGTCGATCACCTCTCCGGGCATGATTCCCAGCTCCCGGTAGGAGATATCCGTGGTATTGACGCCGTTAAAAAGGCTTACGCGGTTCTTGCCGAAGGTTACATGAAAAACCATGCCTGACGCAGTATTTCCGGCGGTGAGGCTCCGGGGCAGATCCTGGCTTTCCGCCTGAGCTCCGTCGGGGTTGAAAAGCAGCACCGGCGTGCCCTCCGGGGTCTGGATGGAAACATATTTCCGGTGATTCTGATCCTCCTTGAATACAGTCTGTCCCGGCTGAGCCTCCAGAAACTCAAACTCCCAGTTTTTATTTACCGTAAAGCTGGGAAAGTCCTTAAGCAGGGTGCGGAGGTCGCTTTCCATATATGAAAATATGGTCACAGTGAAGTAGCAGGTGATAATCAGGGACGACAGCAGCACCGCCTCCAGAAAATACTTGGCGCTGACCCCGCGAAACCGGGATATCACCGAAACATAAAAGCGTCGGGAGCAAATGGCCAAAATGGGATAGTAGAACATCCTTCTAAAGAATCGCTTCATGATAAATCTCGACTGGGGGATCCGATCCGAAAACACCGCTTTCCGAAAAAACGCCGCAGACAATGCTGCGCTCTGATACTGCACCAGAATATTGTACCTGATTTCCTGCCGTTGTCTCAGGGGCTTTGCATTTTAAGCCGCATGAGGTGAAAACAGAGCTCCGGAAAACTGCGCCCCGGCGCGGAAGCGCAAAAAAATCCCGGAACAAATATCCGGGACTTCTCAGTCATTTTAAACCCCCCTTGATTCAGGGGAAAGCGAGGCGCGCCTGCGATTAGTTCGCAGCCTCGGGAGCCTGCTCGGCCTCGGCAGCCTGCTGAACTTCCTTGACCTCATTATTGGTCATGCCGCCGCCGTAAACAGCCTTCATGATACGCTCATAGGCTTCGGGAAGAGCGTTCATGAACACATCAAGAATCAGTCTTACGATGTTGGGATCAAAGGTGGAGGCGGCATTGGACATGTCGTTGGCCGCATTGCTCATGAGGAGATAGGGAATGCAGGCAGAGGCTGCAACGTCCTCAGCCGGGGAAACATAGTACTTAACTACCTTGTTCTCGCCATTGAGACGGGTGAGTTCCCTTTCAACGGCCACGCGATTGCCGTCATTAACAGCCTTGGGCTCCAGGAAGCATCTGATAACCACATAAGGGGTATCATCAAAAATAACCAGAGTCTGCAGGAGCTTGCCCTTTACATCCAGAAGGGTACGGTAGATTACAGAATGATATTCATCCTGAGCCTCTTCGGCCGGACGGAAAGCGGTAATCTTGTTATTTTTGAGCATTGCCTCAAAAAGTTCGGCATTTTTGTTCATTGCGGATTTCCTTTTAAGATCACTAGTCACCATGTATTGCGTGCATTGCGCTAACAATGACAATTATGGAATAACGGCCATTATGTCTCAAATGGGGCGGTAACTTATAAAACTGTGTCCGGTAATGTGACCTGGTACTTGTTTTTGCCGGGGATCGCCGCTTTCAGTCGCTGTCCCGGCCCGGAATCTGCCCGAGACTGCTATCAAAAGGCAGGCGCCGCAATAACGGAGCAGGAATCCTGTGATAAGTGCATTTGCCGGTATGAAGAATCAGGCCTGAAATCAGGCCGCATTGAAGTTTTAACAAAGCCTTTCGATAAGGCATTGATGATCCTTGCTCTTCGGGTCGTAGTTAATGCCAGCGAGAATGATATTTTTGGTGTATTTTTGGGTGTAGCGCCGGAAATACTCCTGTTTCTTAATCTGCTTAAGAGCTTCTTCGGCGGATTTCCCATATTTGAACTCAATCAGAATAAGCGGATCTCTGCCTCTCGCTGCTGGCTCATACACTAAATCCACTTTGCCTTTGCCCGCCTGATCCTCGCGGTGATAGTCATAATCATCAAGGGTTGACCACATGAGACCGGTTATAACACAGTAGGTAAGAGCTGACTCGGTGTTGTAATCATAGATTGATACCGCGGGTGAATTATGAACCTCCTGAATAAGCCGAGCCGTTTCGTCTCCGTCAAGAGCCTTGATGGCTTTCAGAAGCTGCTCGGAACGCTTTATGGTCTCCATGCGTTCATACCAGTCCTGTTCTTTGACAATATCCAGCAAAGCTGATTTTATTTCGGCATTCGGAACA
>NZ_JBGVBR010000291.1:0-15025 GCF_045225735.1 Succinimonas sp.
GAGATTGATGACTCGTTTATGCAAAGGGAAGATCTGAATATCAGGGATTTCGGAGTCAGGACATCAGAAGAATGGGCGAGATTCGTCCGAAATAACCGCAACAAAAGGTTTGCCGATTTTGCTAATCCGGAATGCAACCTGGATGACAAATATGACATTGTTATCGGTCCCATCGCAGATGATGACATGACGCTTCTCTTCAGACAATATGAAAACGGCATGATGACCTTTGAAAACATGCTTAAGGGCATGATTTACAAGGAAACCACCAATCAGTATTCTTTCCACACAAAGAAGGCTGTCAGTTTGTTAAGAAAGGCAGGTGTTTAATCAATGATGTCAAAAGAGCAGCAGATGGTTGAATATATGGTACAGGATCTTGTAGAGATCCTTACAGAGACACGTGGGATCGAATATGATGATGCCATGCGCATACTATATGCTTCAGAAGTTTACGAAAAGCTGACTGACATCGAAACCGGGTTATATCGTGAAAGCCCGGGGTATGTTTACGGGCTTTTACAGGATGAACTGAATTTTGGACATATTGTGCAGGCAGAAATATGATTGCTGATGTCTAGCTCTGCATGATAGTAAAGCTCTCTTGATACTCATCAAAAGCCAAAAAGCACCGTAATTCTGAAGCTGTGTTCCGGAAAATGACAGACGGCATTACGATAGAGACGGCTGCCTGCTATCCTCAGCTCCGGCGGCTCCGGCATCCAGTATCCGGTTAATTTCCTCCAGCGTTTTCTGAAGCGCTCCCCGGTTTTCATCAATAAACTCCCGGGCGGCCAGCCCCAGCTTCTTAAGCTCTTCGGGATCCCTGAGCAAATCCGCCAGATCCCGGGCCAGCGTTTCACAAGGGATCACCCGGCTGGCCTTCTTTGCCGCCATTTCCTGAAAAATTTTCCGGAAATTGCGGATAAAGGGGCCGGTAACCACCGGAACTCCCAGAGCCGCCGGCTCCAGGGGATTATGTCCTCCGATATCGATAAGACTGCCCCCCATCAGCGTGAGATCTGCCATCCCGAAATAGAGATAAAGCTCCTGCATGGAGTCTCCCAGAATCACCTCCGGAAGCGCAAAGGAGGGATCCTGAAGTTCGTTTTCCAGCTGCGATCGCCGCATCCCCCGAAAACCGCTCTCCCCGATAAGATCCCACACCTCCTGAAACCTTTCCGGATGGCGGGGCACCAGTACCAGCACGAGAGAAGGCACTGTCTTCCTGATTTCCCGGAACATCTCCAAAGCCAGAGGATCCTCCCCCCGGTGGGTGCTGGCCACCGTAAGAAAAAGGGGCTCTCTGTCAAGAGATTCTTCAGGGGGAGATCCCTCCGGAGTCCTCCTCTCTGAAAGCCGCTTTCTTAAAGCCCGCCCTTCCTCAAAAGCTCTGGTGTCCGGAGTGATATCAAACTTAATGGATCCGGAAACCGCAAGGCGGGAATCCGGAATGCCCAGCTTCGCAAAATTCGCCAGATCCGCCGGAGTCTGACAGATAAACCGGCTGATCCGATCTCCGATAGCTTCCGGAAAAAGCTTCCCCGCCCGGAGATAACGATCCCGGGAACGGTCAGACAGCCTGGCATTCATTACCAAGGCCGGAATGCCGCGCTTTTTAAGCTCTCCCAAAAGCACGGGCCAGAGCTCGGTTTCCATGGTAACGTAAAGCCGGGGGTTAACCCGGTTCAGAAATCTTTTTACCGCCAGCGGGGAATCCAGCGGAGCATAGAGGTGGGTTACCATATTTCGGACACCGTCATAAACCGCCGCTCCGGTAGCCGTAGTGGTGGTAACCAGCACCGGGATATCTGGATGGGTTTTCCGGAATTCCATAATAAGAGGCTTCGCCCCCATGGATTCTCCCACGCTTACCGTATGAAACCATACCGGGCTGCCGTAATCAGTTTCAGGGACATACCCCAGAAGCTCCCGCCACCTAGTACCGTAAGGGGTGCGGGAACGGAGTCTGATAAACATGGCAAAAAACGGGGCCAGAATGGCTGTACCGGCGCTGTAGCAAAGTTCTGCCGCCCGAACTAAAGGAGATCTCCCGGTCATGGCCTAACTCTCCCCGGCGGCTTTTTCGGAAACACCGAGATCCGGCCACTTTTTAATCAGACGATCCCACACCAGATCCGGAAGGAGTGACGTAAGACACTCCGGATTGCCCCGGGGACAGACACGTTTAAAGCAGGGATGACAGCTCATGTCAGATTCAATCAAAAGAGCATCATCCTGAGAAGGCGGAGTATAGACAGTGCTGGTGGAGCCAAAGACAGCCGCAAGACGAACTCCCACGGCCGCGCTGACATGCATAAGTCCGGAATCGTTGGAAATGACAAGAGAGCACATAGCCAAAAGATCAATGGCATCCTCCAGAGTGGTGCTCCCGGCTAACACTCTGACGCGGCTCTGATATTCCTCGCCTGTCAGCCCCCTGATAGTCTCACCGGTCTCCCGATCCTTGCCGGAACCGAAGATCCAGCATTCCCGAGCCGGGTTCAGGGAAAGATACTTCTTTGCGAGAGCGGCATAATACTCGGGAGGCCATTTTTTAGCAGGGCCGAACTCCGCTCCCGGGCAGAGCCCCAGAGGGAGAACGCCCTCTTTTATGCCAAACTTATTAAGAAGAACGGCGGGATCAACGGGTTCGACCCGCAGTCTGGGGTACGACAGAAATTCCAGATCCTCTTGCTTTTTGACCTTATCAAGAGGCCAGGCCAAAGCGGAATATCTGGCAATAAGTCTGGGGAAATCCTTTTTGTTTTTGCGCATGGAGTTCAAAAGACCATAACGCATCTCCCCTTTCCAGCCCACCCGCTTTTTAATGCGGGCAAAAAAGGGAATGAGTGCGCTTTTCCAGGAATTCGGCAGGATATAAGCGACATCATAATGCTCCTCCCGAAGTTCCCGGCCCAGTCTGAGACGCCCCCGGAGATCAAAGCTGCCGTGCCCGATAGGCATGAGAATCCCCTTCTCTGCTTCGGGCATTCTCCTCACAATATCCAGACACCAGGCCGGTGCCAGCACATGGATAACCGCCTCAGGATGAAGCTTTTTCAGGGTGATGAGGAGACTTTGAGCCATTACCAGATCCCCTACCCAGGAAGGGGCTATTACCAGTATTTTCATAAAACCTCGCTTGTGATGCCGGTTTTTAAAGAAAAGAAAAAACAAAACGAAACAGTGTCATGCACGGCATTAAAAATGCTGATTTCACAGCGCAGGAGACCTGCCTCAGGAATTGGCTGAATTTTCAAATTAGGAGAGCAAAAACTGCCGAAAAACCTTCTGAAACATCAAATCTCGGCATAAACATTAAATCTGTCTTTCACTCCTCAGCCCCCTGGAATTCATAAACTTCAGCAGATATCTTCGCAATCGCATCATTAACAGAAGAAACAGCAAAGCCGCAGCCATTATAGTTTTCTAATTCTTCAACTGTTACAGCATTATCAGCCATAGTAAACTGATAAACCGCTATCTGTTCGCTGGTCAAAAGATCCTTGCCGGCATAAAAGTGTTTAGCCATCAGCTGATCTTTATTTTTCCTCATCGACAGCGAGCACATGTTGTTGATATGCTGCATGATAGTGTCACTGTAAGTGGTTATCCAGACGTTGTATCCGGCATTTGCCATATTAATTAGAAGCCGGGCAATTTTTTGCTGCATCGCCAGATGCAAATGCGCTTCAGGTTCTTCAATGATGATTGTTTTAAAGGGAACCTTTGATTTTAATAACAGCAGCAAGGGAGATATTTCAGCTATCAGGCTTGATGACGCAACAAGAGGCAATTCAAATGCACTATCCTTTGGTTTATATCTCAATACGGGAATATCATCATTTCTTAAAACTATATCTCCGTTTAACAATTCATTTTGTATAAAATTGACAATTTCTGCATCTGAACTATTTAACTGTTCTGCATTATCAAACTGGAGAATCAATTTTAAAAAGTCTGTGTGAGGCTGAGTAAGCAAAGCTTCAGGTTCACCATCGTAATCTGCGAAAGTTTTTTGCCTTGCCTTCTCTGCAAGCAAAGGATACGAAAGCATAAGTCCGGTTCTTGATGCCGGGAAATAAACAGGTTCTCCGTTTCTTCTCCCATTGACAGCAGGAGCCAGCCATGGTGCTGCGAGCCCCTGCATTAAAAGATTCCAGCAAATACAGGCATTGATATCATAAATTTCGGCCGAGGTTATATCTTTGGCATCCATAACAGGCACTTTAAAACCGTCATTTGATGCAAAGACTTTATTACCAGAATCAGTCCATGATAATTTTGCTGTTTCATGAAGACAATAGTCTGAAATCTTCAAATACTTTATTGGAATATTCCTATAAAAAATTCTCTGAACGATTACATCTTTATTGTTATCAAGAAGCTCATTAAACCAATCGACATAAAAACAGGCAATCTCATCTGAAAAAGATATCTCCTTGTTCATATGTGACAGGAGCCATTCCTCGCATCTTTTATAGCATGGAGATGATAAATCAGCATTTAAAAACACATCCCTGCCTGATGTCAGAATCCCCCACAACAAACTCATAATATAGCTTTTTCCGCTGTTGTTATCCCCAACAAAGCATATAAAATTATGAATTCTGATTTTAGCATAATTAATCTTGCCAAATTCTGATACTTCTAAAGACCAGTGTTTATTCATAGTATATTATCGTGTCTCTGTTCCGATATCTTGTTCGGTTGGCTGTTTCGGAACCCTAAAGCTCTGCGCCTATTCTAATCGGGGATCACAAACCCCGCCTCACGCATTTTAGAGAGCTTGTAACGCAGGGTGCGGGGGCTCATGCCAAGCTTTTCAGCACACTGCTGCCGGCTGCCGCCGCACTCAATAAGAGTATCCAGAATAATCTGGAATTCCTGAATCTTCATTTCTTCCCCCAGAGTGCCGCCGCCGGAAAGCCTGTCGGATTCCGGTGCCGTCTCAGGATGCGGGGAGGCAGGCACTGCTCCGGCCTCCGGGAGAGAGAGCTGACTCTCATCATCAAAAATCAGGTTCTCCGGGGTAATCTCCCCTCCGGCAATAATGAGAGCCCGCTGCATGACATTTCCCAGCTCCCGCACATTCCCGGGCCAGCCATAGGCCAGAAGCTTTTTCTCAGCTTCCGGAGTCAGGAGCTTTTCAGGCAGCTTCTGTTCCTCGCAGGCGGATTTCAGAAGAAAACGCGCCAGAGGAACGATGTCCATGGGGCGCTCTTTTAGGGGCGGCCATTTTAAGGGAAATACGTTGAGCCGGTAATAAAGATCCTCCCGGAAAACTCCTTCCTGCACGGCCGCGCGGAGATCCCGGTTGGAGGTGGCGATAACCCGCACATCCAGAGAGATGGTTTTCCGGCCTCCCAGCCGCTCCACCTCCTTTTCCTGCAGCACCCGGAGGAGCTTGGCCTGAAGAGGCAGGGCCATTTCCGTGATTTCGTCCAGAAGAATGGTACCGCCCTGAGCCTGCTCGAATTTCCCGGGGCAGGCCTGCACCGCTCCGGTAAAAGCCCCCTTCTCATAACCGAACAGCGTGGATTCCAGCATGGTTTCGGGAATGGCGGCGCAGTTAATGGCCACAAACGGCCCTGAACTGCGCTCCGAATTGTCATGAATGTACCGGGACAAGACCTCCTTGCCGGAACCGCTGGGCCCTGTGATCATTACCGTAGCCTCAGATCTGGCTACCTTCCGGGCCATTTCCAGCAGAGCCTCCGTCCGGGGATCCCCGTACACCGGCTCTCTTTTATCCACCACCTGAAGAGGCACATAACGGCTGACCTGATTCAAAAGCACCTCGGGAGCAAAGGGCTTGGCCAGATAATCCACCGCACCGTCCCGCATAGCCTTCACCGCGCCGTCGATATTGGCATAGGCCGTCATCAAAAGCACCGGAATCTGGGGATATTTCTCATGCACGGCATTAAGAAGGCGATGACCGTCCATGCCTTCCATTTGGATATCGGATATAACCATGCTGATTCTGAGACGCGACAGAAGATCGAGAGCCTGAACTCCGCCTGAAGCCTCTTGGCACTCATAACCCGAAAGCATCAGCGTATCGGTGATGGCCTCCCGGAGCCGGGCATCATCGTCCACAATCAAAATACGGTTTTTTACCATGGCAGCCTCTTTGTTCCGGCCGGAGCCTTTTATAGCAGACTGAAACCGGCAGCTAATTAAAGTATTGAACCGGACGGCCTCTGAAACCGGAAATACCCCGGATGCCGCCGCAGAGAAAGAGCAGCTCTGTTTCGTAAACAGCAGTGATGTTTTCCGCAAGCCTGCCTGAGGGTTGCTTTCCAAATGATTCAGAATCATCGCAGGCAGGCTTTCAGCAATTATCACGCTAATTTACAAAACGCTGTATTAGATTCCCATATGCTCCTTGATAGCCGAAATCAACAGAGATACAGCGCTGAGCAAAAACAAGGTGACCACAAACGTAACAATTGTAGCAACAAACGGTCTGGGCCACAAAGATTCATCGGGAATCTTGGGATTATCGATAGTTACCAGATATTTGGACTTGCTGAGAGAGAGCTGTCTTGTGGCATCCAGATTATTTAGAGCCGCTTCTAAAATTTTCTGGGCAAACTGGTACTCAATGTTGAGCTGCTCATATTCTCCCAGAGATCTGGTAAGGACATTGCCCAGAACCTTCTGACCGTTTCCCTGCGCTTCACCGCCATTCAGAGCAATACGGCTGCGGAGAGAGGTTACCTCCTGCTCCAGAGAAGCAATCTTTGTTTTAAGGCTCACTATATCAACCGAATCCTCCCTGAGATAGGCTCTCTTCTGAGCCAGCTCCGCCTTGGCCTGAGTAATAAGGTTTTCCAGATTGCTGATTATGGAAAGAAGGTTTGAGGCTTCGGATGCGGGGTCAATGAAGGTATGCTGATCCCGGAACTGCCGCATCTTATCGGAAATATCCTCAATATCCTTTTTGGCTTTCTCAACCTCTACGCTGGCCAGTTTAATGGAATCCTGCGTCATCCTTTCATTCATCTTGTTGATGAATGAATCAAGCTCGTCAAGAATCCCCTGAGTAAGCTTCTGAGCGAACTCCGGAGAATAAGCTTTAACTTCGAGCTGCATAAGAGCGCTTTCGGTATCAACATCAACCTCAACCATGCTCTTCCAGTAATCCTGAATATCCGATTGCGTAGGCTGCTTGGACAGAGACGACACAATGTCATGACTGGAAAAGTGATCCTGAAGCTTAAGTTTGCTGTCCAGAGCATAAAACATGTCCAGAGATTGAATATAGGCAGTGGCGGTACTAATGTCAGAATTACCGGCACCGCCCAGAAAACTCATGGGAGAAGCGCCGTCAGAACCTTTTTCCGCGCTGTTGGACTTAATGGTAAAGGTCGCCGAAGATATATACATGCTGTCATAAAAGAAAGCAGTGTAAAAAAATACCAGAAGAGCCGGCAGGATGATTACGGCAAATAATGCGACAAGCTTGTAATTAACTTTGTTTTTCGCTCCGGAAGCTTTATCAGGAACATCGTCATCGCCTGCGGCCGCTTCAGCGGGAGCAGGCTGATGCGGAGTCTGGTTCTCAGCTGTATCTCTGGCTTTTTCCGCTTTAAGCTCCAGAATGTTTTTTTCCAGCTGTTCAATTTTCATCCTTCTCTTGTAGGCAACATCCAATGTCTTGCGTAATTTGTCAGATAAATCCGCCATGGCATTGACATGCGATGCTGGATGATTAGCTGCAGGATCATTTGATTGAGTTTTGTCGCCTGCCTGAGATGACTTATCGGAAAAATCATCACTGCTGCCAGCGCTGTCTGATATTAGAGTTTTATCAGAGGATGATAATGATTGTTTCTTATTAGACTTGGCACTATTAATGGATGTATTGTTTATATCTTTTTCAGAAGTAATATTAGAATGTGTATTTTCCTGCTGAGTTTGAACTGAGTTATCCATGAATCAACTACCCTTATTTTTTACCCAGTGTGTTATAGTAAGCAACTGAATCTGACAATGTTGAAAATTCTAAAAATTTTCCCTGATCAAGAATCAGAGCCTTTGTGCAGAATTTTGAAATATTTCCAACGTTGTGAGAAACAATAATTAAAGTAGAATTTTTAGCCTTTTCTTTAAAAATCTTCTGACCTTTCTCCTTGAATCTGGCATCACCTACAGAGAAAGCTTCATCCACGAGATAAAAGTCAAATCCAATGGACATGCTAAGAGCGAAATTGAGTTTAGCGCGCATGCCGGAACTGTAGGTTTTAACAGGTTCATAAAGATAATCGCCAAGTTCAGTAAAATCCTCCACAAAGGCCTTGTCCTTCTTGTAATCGCTTTTGTAGATACGGCTTATGAAACGGAGATTCTGGTAGCCGCTCAGGGATCCCACCACAAATCCCCCCAACCCTACCGGCCAGGAAATAGAACTTGTTCTGATGATATGACCTGATGACGGATAGCTGGAACCGCAAAGGAGCTTCAGCAAGGTAGATTTTCCAGTGCCGTTCAGCCCCAGGATTCCCGTATTGACTCCTTCGTTAAAGGTATAGGTAACCTCCCTGAGCGTGTACTTAAAAGCACCGGTGCTGAGCCGAAAGCGCTTTGAAACATTATCAAGCCGTATCATGCGCTAAGTCTCCCGAGAGCCGACTTTTTAAATAAAATACTGAACATAATAAAAACAAAGGTATTGATATAATATTATTAAGAATATTTACAGTATTAAGACTGTGCCATGTACAATATTTATAAATATCTCTGAAAAACAGCTGCATTATATCAGCAGCATGTAAAACAGCAAATAATTCGCTTAACACAGGCATTCTATCAAACACTGATGATCTTTTGTAGTTTTGCTGTAATTATGCCGGCAGGAGAGCCCCAATATGAGCGGCGATAAGTATTTTTGTGCCGGACTTATAAAGAAAAGCCATCTGCCTGCGTAAGCCTGTTTCGGGAGTTCCCGACAAGGCGGCAGGCAGCGGCTTTCCGGAATAATATTACAAATTTACGTAATGGAAAATCAAAGATACTTGGCCAAAAGCTCTTTAAGCTCCTTGAGTTCGGGCTTGTCTGTTTCTCTGACCAGATCCTTCAGGGTCTTATACTCCGTTTTGGCATCCTTGCCTTTTCCGATCTTCATCTCATGTCCCGGAGCCAAGGCCTTTTCGGGATCCGCCCCCTTCTCCATAAGCAGTCTTGCAGCACCGGGATGGTTGGAGGCAATGGCGTAGCTCAGAGCTGTGGCGCTGTCCTGATCCTGTGTATCTATAACAGCTCCGGCATTAAGCAGGCTTTCAATAACCTTAAGACTGGGATTCTTGGGTTCGCTTACGGCCATCATAAGAGCCGTGCGCCCGCGGGAATTTGCCGCATTGGGATTGGCTCCGTTTTTAAGCAAAAGATCCACAGCCTGTTCCTTGATCGCTGAGCGATCGCTCACCGCCAGCATTAATACGGATTTCTCATTCCTTACGCGGGTAAAATTAACGTTTGCGCCATTTTCAATAAGCACGGCAATAAGATCCATTTTGGGTTCATCCTTTGATACAACATCGTAAAGAACGCTTTCCCCGTGATCGTTCACCGCATTGAAATCCGCCTTGAATTCCTTGAAAAGCCGTAAAAGATCCGGATTTCCGGTTTCCGCCGCCCAGAAGATCAGAGGAGCCTTAAAGGCATTAACAGCATTGGGATCCGCTCCCCGCTCCAGAAAAAGCCTGGCATAGGGAAGGCCGCCCTTCTCGTAGGCCCTTTCCAGCATCAGGTGATTTCCGTCCCTGACTCTGGGATCAACTCCCAGGTCAAAAAGCTTTCCGGTAAGCTCAAGATGCCGGGGTTCGCCAATGGATTTAAAGTCCAGCCAGTTTTTCAAAGCCTCGGCCTTTAATTTGTCCCACGACTTCAGTTTTTTAAGATCCGGCTTCAGGCTGATCCAGTACGCAATGATCTCCGGAGAACTCCGGCGGGTAAAAAGCTGTTCTGCCACCGTTCTTTTGCCGTCCTCGGATTCAAAATTAATGTCCCCTCCCGCATCAACTGCGGCTTTTATAAAGTCCAGACTGTAAGAACCATCCTCCCCCCGATAAGCCTTCTGATACATGAGACTGAAATAACTGAGCAGGTAGGATTCCGTGCCCTCGGGGGTGATGCTGGCACCGCGGGCCAAGGCTTTTTTAAGGAGTTCCGCATCATTATCCCGGGCTGCCAGATAGAGAATGCTGTTTTCATAGCTGGTATAGAGATTGGGATCCGCTCCGTGATCCAAAAGAGCGACAAGATATTTCTTACCGTCATCCGGGCTTTCTCACCCTTCCAGAGCCTTTACATAAACCTTGTAGGGGAGATAGCAATTGTGGAGGACGATTTTTTCATTAGGAGAGAGCCCCAGATCCAAGAGCTTGTTAAACACCGTTAAGTGATCCAGAGTCTTCAGACTGTCCTTCCGCTGCATAAAGTCCAGGAGGAGATGATCCTGATTATCCTCTCCCTCTCTCTCAAGATGAACATTCCAGAGACTGAGATTTTTAAGCCGCCTAAGATCCGGATTCAGGGAAAGCCAGTATTCCAAAAACTCCTCCTTGCCTTTCAGGAATAGCTCGGCCATGGAAATCGTGCCTGCGGGATTTTCCCAGTTATACCAGGCTCCATGCTCAATCAGAAGCTTAACGACTTCGAGCTTGGCGCTTTTCCAGTTAACATACTTGTATAGAAGCGGCACCTCTTCTGTCAGCTGTTTTTTAAGCTTCGAACTGTAACCAAAGGTCTCGGAAACCATGATATTGGGATTAGCGCCGTTTTCCAGAGCCTTCCTGATATCTTCGATCTTCGTTGAGCCGTTAAGCACCATGCTGCGGAACTTGTCATTATCCTCGGTACTGACCTGCCCCTGATATTCTCTGAGAGCCTCGTAGCCGGAGGCGGTAATCGCGCCGGCCGGAGTATTTGTTTCCGGAGGGGTTTCCGGAGTGACGGATTCAGATTTTTCCGATACGGAGTTATCTCCGCCGGCTGAGGATAACTCCCCCTCTCCCGAACCGGAATTCCCGGAGGCTGTTTCATTCACCCCATTCGCGCCACTAGATTTGGCCAGAGGTGTCTTTCCCAGCACGGCCAGCAGCTTTTCATCGTCTACCGAAATCCGCCCTCTGGCAATAACCTTCTTTTCCTCCTGAGAGTAGGAAATCTCCCCCGCCTCGCTGACAAAATCATCTATCTTGAGAAAAATTTCCGTGCGGATAATCTTGGCATTGCTCTTGATTTCATCCTGAGAAAGATGCCGGGCCATCTCGGTTCTGAGAGCCTGCATTTTAAGATTTCCCAAAGCCGCCGCCTCGTTTTTGCCGGAAGCCTCAAGGTCATAATCCGTCGTGGCTGCCGCATAACCGGAAGTCAGCAAAAGAGTCCCCAGCAAAAATCTCTGACTAAGTCTCTGATATTTCATATGACAGGCTCCCTGAATCAGCTATTACCGGAAAGCCGATTATCTCGATTTTGAAGACAAGGCGCAAGGTCAGAAAAAAGACCTCCCTGGAAAGCTGGCAACTCACTCCCGGAATCCGGTATTTCCCGAAAGCGGAAAGCCGCTACACGCTACAGACAAGTTTATACTGAATGATGTCCATGCTCTTGTGATCTTAACAGAGAATGTGAGTTTTAACATGGATTGTCAGGAGGTTGATTGTCCGTCAGAAATCAACTCATCTACACCTGTGCCTCCTTGTTAGCTTCTTCTGAAATATCTCCCGCCCGGAAGCGCTGTAACAGAGATCGCCGATGAAACCTCCTTTCTTTACCGAACCATCGGAAAAAGCCTGGCAGCCTGTAAACACAAACAGTCATGAAAGAAGCTGAAAAGTCAGCAGTTAGAACGTGGCGAAAGCAACAAGAGAAGCCGGCTGACAGATTAACGCCAGCCGGCAGGAAATCAAATGCATACCAGTGCCGGGCTCAGTTGGCCGAAGACTTCTCAGGCTGCCAGAGGCATGTTCTTCGCCATATTGTCAGCGGCCAGAGGGAATGCCACGGTAAAGCAGGTGCCCCGATCCTTTTCCGAACAGAGTCCGATGCGCCCCTGATGCGCCGCTACCACGGACTTTACCACTGCAAGTCCGAGACCGGTACCGTTGGCCTTAGTGGTAAAGAACGGTTCAAAGATACTGCGCTGGAGATCCGGACTCATGCCGCTCCCGTTATCGGCGATTTTAATGACAGCCTCCCCGTTCGCCTTGGCCACATCAATAAAAATACGGGTTGCTCCGGCCTCCACAGCATTGGCCACCAGATTGTTAAGAGCACTGGCCAGAGCAGTCTTGTTAGCGATGATTTCCATAGGAGGATCGTCCATGCGGATATCCATGCGGGCATTACCCCGGGACAAAACTCCGGCGGAGGCATTCTTTATGGAGGATACCAGTTCGGTAACCTCCAGACGATCGGCAATTTTATCGCCGGCCCTGGCAAAAAGCAGCACGTCCTTCACCTGATTTTCCAGATCCTGCAGCCTGTCAGTAAGCTTTTTCAGGAACTGGCTTCTGATGCTTTCGTTAAGACCCCGGTTAGCCAGGTTGGCAGCATAAAGCATTGCGGCAGAAAGCGGCGTTCTGATCTGATGGGCCAAAGAAGCAGCCATCTTGCCCAGACTGGACAGCCTTTCCATATGACTGATGCGCTCCTGAAGCTTTCTGGTAGGGGTAACATCAGTAAGCTCCACCAGCTGTCCCAATGAAAGCGGTCTGGTATTTACCGCAATCTTGCGACCGTCTCTCAGGGTAACCTCGTTTCCGTCATCACCTGATGGCTGAAAGCTTTCCTTTATAATAGCCAGCCATTTTCTGCCTGAGATATCCTTTCCGAACATATTTTTAGCGGCGCTGTTGGCATGTGATACCAGCCCCTTCCTGTCTACAATCACAACGGCGGCGGAGGAAGCATCAAAAACCTCCTTCATTACAGCACTGATAGAATCCTCTGAATTTTCTGGAATAGCTCTGGTCTGCATAGTCATATCTCCGACAAGAATCTCGTTTTCTGTCGATATGATTCATAAATCGTGCCAGCAAAAGCAGACTGCAAACAAAGGCTTATATCACAAGGCTCGCAGCAGTTTAATGGCTGCAAAAACAGCCTTAGTGTCAGAGATCTGAATACGGTAATTCCCGCTTTTTCAGAACATAGTCAGAAAAATGTCGGAAAGCGAAATTGACGAGGAAAATGACGGGTAACGAAGATCAGAGAGTCAGAACCAACGGTGAAATATTGATTATGCGCATAATTCCATACCGGGCAATCTTTGATTATGCGCATGGTTCCAGGCCTGGTAATCTTTGATTATGCGCATTTATTTTGGCATCATCAGGTTACGGGCCTTACTCTGCGAGCTTTGTCTTCAAATATGCGAGATCTGCACGGCTGGTTTTACAGATCTTTTTTGGTTAATCCGCAGTCAAAGGCAAAAAGTCATATATGCCGGAATGCAAACTATGCCATCCTTTATAATAAGGTTTTTGGGATGAATTATATAACTTTCGCCTATTCTTGATTTATACTTTTCTATAAACTTATTCAACGATGCAGTAGTGTAATTCTTGCCGGATTTAACTTCAATCGGGTACATCTTATATTTCAGTTTACTGTTATTTGAAATAATAAAATCAACCTCAATGTCATTACGATGCTTTTCATATGAGTAATGAGTGTAAAAATACAGTCTGTGCCCATTCGCAACAAGCATTTGCGCTATAACATTCTCATAAAGCATTCCTTCATTTATGGACAGCTTATCATTAAGAATTTGCATATAAACTTCATTTTCAAGGATTTCATTTTCATCAAAAGCATGACTGAGCAAAAGCCCGGTGTCCCCCAGGTAGCATTTCACATATGTGCGATCTTCATTGACGGACAGTCCGACATTAGGATCATTGCACATAAAGCATTCATTTGAAATCATAGAATCTGCCAGCCAGAAGAACGTATCTCTGTATTGATCTGCGTAGCTTCCTTCCTGTATATCTTTAAAAACCACACGTTTCTCATGCTTGGACAGCAATCCCGGTATCTGATCAAAGATTGACAAAACCTTAGTGCGATATTGGGTTTTTATCTTCATAATATCATTGCGATAGAGTTTCAAAATATCACGTTTTTCCGCATCTGCAGCTGCAAAATTTTTAGCATTCTGAATATAAAGAATAACCGGCTTGGGCATTCCTCCAACCAGCATGTACTGCTTAAACAGCATCATGGCCTTATTGTGCAATCCTCGTTCAAGAGGTTCTTTTTTTTCAAAACATGTTTTTATATAATTCAACAGCAGCTCTTCACCAAGAGCCCATGCAAATTCTTCAAAATCAAGCGGATACATTTTTATACTTCGTTCTTCTGACGGAAGCAGAATATCCTGCACATTTTCTTTAATAGAAATTAATGATCCTGTTTCAATATAATCATATCGTCCGTCAGCAACAAGATGCTTTATGGCAGCTCTGGCCTGCGGAAACATTTGCACTTCATCAAATATAATTACTGATTTCCTGGGAACGAGATTTACGCTGTAATGCGTGGAAAGCAACATAAAGAAATCATCAAGTTTGTTCAGATACGTATGGAAGCATTCCTCAACAAGTTTGTCTTTTTTGGAAAAATCTATAAGAAGATAGGATTCATATTCCCGTTTGGCAAATTCCTCCGCAATTGTCGACTTGCCAATACGTCTGGCTCCTTCCACCAAAATGGCCTTGGTTCCCTTGCATTTGTTTTTCCATTCGAGCAGTTTGCTGTAGATTTTTCTCTTCAAAATCATATCAACTTACCTCAATTACCCGTCAAGCTGACAGCATGCAGCTCGAATTCCTTTGATTATGCGCACGGTTGGCAATGGAACAATCTTTGATTATACGCATAGGTGTTAACGGTTCATTCTTTGATTATGCGCAATGTTGTTATAGCATTATTCTTTGATTATGCGCAACGTTACCAGGTTCGAGTTTTCTCAGAAGCATTCCAGCATCACAAAACCAGAACAGCACCC
>NZ_JBGVBR010000292.1:0-16544 GCF_045225735.1 Succinimonas sp.
ACTGTGGATGACGGCGTGCAGTCTTCTGAAAAGGTGCGGTTTATCCGGGAAAACGAGCGTCCTTACGGCGTGGTTTTTGCCTGAGACCCAGGTAACTGAATAACTTTCAAAAGGGGGAGCGCGGCTCCCCTTTTTTACGCCCTCTCAGTAATTTTTAGCAGACGGAGTTAGCATGACTGACCTGACCGATTGCTCCCTGAAATCCGTTCCGGTAATAACTGACGGCTGGATGCAGGGGGCCAGAATAGTAAGAAGCTCGCATTTTAATGAGAGACCCGCCGGGGAAATCAGTCTTCTGGTGATTCATAATATTTCCCTCCCTCCCGGAAAATTCGGGGGCGGCTATGTGGAACGGTTTTTTGCCGGCAATCTCCCGGTGGCCGAGGATCCTTATTTTGAGACCATTAAGGATTTAGAGGTGAGCTCGCACTTTTTTATCACGAGACAGGGGGAAACCGTGCAGTTTGTTTCCTGTCTTAAGCGGGCCTGGCATGCCGGGAAATCTTCATATGAGGGCCGGAGCGCCTGTAATGACTTTTCTGTAGGGATAGAGCTGGAGGGCACCGATATCCTCCCCTATACCGATATGCAGTACCGCACCCTGGGCTTTCTGACTCTGGCCTTGATGAAGGCTTATCCTGACATTACCCCCTCCCGCATTACCGGCCATCAGGATATCGCTCCGGGCCGGAAGACCGATCCGGGACCGGCCTTTGACTGGCAGCGCTTCAAAAATGATCTGGAAAACCTGCGGAATCTCTGAGTTCTTTATTCCCGCTCCCGGCGTTTCGGCCTGAGGCCCGGGAATTTTGCAGAAATACGCTACGTATTCATGACTTCATTCGCTCCTTGTGGCTATAATCGTAGGATACGAGGGGCGATCCCTTTCCATGCTTACTTTCTATAAGGAGTTTACAGTGTTAGATTCTTATCATGCCCAGGCAGAGGAACGCTGCCGCCTTGGTGTGGTTCCAAAGCCGCTGTCCGAGACTGATGTCAAAGAACTTGTTTCATTGCTGGAGAACCCGCCTCAGGGCTCGGAGCAGGAGCTTATTGATCTTCTGGAGAACAGTATCCCTCCCGGAGTGGACGAGGCTGCCAAGGTGAAGGCAGACTTTTTAAATGCTGTGGCCCGCGGAAAGGTGTCAAGTCCGCTTATTACCAGGACCAGAGCGGTGGAGCTTCTGGGCACCATGCAGGGCGGCTATAACGTCTCCTGCCTTATTGATCTTCTGGAAGACCCTGACTTGGGCAGCGCTGCCGCCACGGCTCTTTCCCATACCATTTTGATTTTTGATGCCTTTGACAAAGTGGCTGCTCTGGCTGACAAGGGCTCTGCCAATGCGGCGGCGGTTATTAAATCCTGGGCCGAGGGCGAGTGGTTTACCTCCCGGCCGAAGCTTCAGGATAAGATCACCCTCACGGTATTCAAGGTGCCCGGAGAAACCAATACCGATGATCTTTCCCCGGCTCCGGATGCCTGGAGCAGACCGGATATTCCGCTCCATGCGCTGGCCATGCTTAAAAACGAAAGACCCGGCATTGTTCCGGACGAGCCCGGAGTCAGAGGCCCGGTGTCCGCCATTGAGGATCTGCGCCGGAAGGGCTTTCCCCTGGTTTATGTGGGGGATGTGGTAGGCACCGGTTCTTCCCGGAAGAGCGCCACCAACAGCGTGCTCTGGTTTATGGGCGAGGATATTCCCCATGTTCCCAACAAGAAGGCCGGCGGCTTTGTCTTCGGCGGCAAGATCGCTCCGATTTTTTACAATACCATGGAGGATGCCGGAGCGCTTCCGGTGGAATTTGATGTTTCCGGTCTTGGCATGGGAGACGTCATTGACGTATATCCCTATGAAGGAAAGGTGCGGAAGCATGACGACGGCGCGGAAATAGCATCCTTCCGGCTCAAGACGGAGGTGCTTCTTGACGAGGTGCGCGCCGGAGGCCGCATTCCCCTGATTATCGGAAGAAGCCTCACGGCAAAGGCGCGGAAATACCTCTCTCTCCCGGAAAGCGATCTCTTTGTGAAGCCGCCGATGGCTCCGGATACCGGCAAGGGATATACTCTGGCTCAGAAGATCGTGGGACGGGCCTGCGGCGTTCCCGGAGTGCGTCCCGGCACCTACTGCGAGCCTCACATGACCACGGTGGGCTCTCAGGATACCACCGGTCCCATGACCCGGGACGAGCTTAAGGATCTGGCCTGTCTCAAATTCAGCGCGGATCTGGTGATGCAGTCCTTCTGTCATACTGCGGCCTATCCCAAGCCGGTGGATGTGAAGACTCACGAAACCCTGCCGAAGTTTATCACCTCCCGGGGCGGCATTGCTCTGGAGCCGGGGGACGGCGTTATTCACAGCTGGCTGAACCGCATGGTGCTTCCTGATACCGTGGGCACCGGCGGCGATTCCCACACCCGTTTCCCCATGGGCATTTCCTTCCCGGCCGGTTCCGGTCTTGTGGCCTTTGCCGCTGCCACCGGCGTGATGCCGCTGGATATGCCGGAATCAGTGCTGGTGCGTTTCAGCGGCAAGATGGCTCCCGGCATTACCCTGAGAGATCTGGTTCATGCCATTCCTCTGGAAGCCATTAAGCAGGGACTTCTCACGGTGGAAAAGAAGGGCAAGCGCAATGTTTTCTCGGGCCGCATTCTGGAAATCCAGGGACTGGAGCATCTGAGCTGCGAGCAGGCCTTCGAGCTTGCTGATGCCAGCGCTGAAAGATCCGCCGCCGGCTGCACCATTTCCCTTAATGAGGAATCGGTGATTACCTTCCTGAAGTCCAATATCGCTCTTCTGAAATGGATGATGAACGAGGGTTATCAGGATCTGGACGCTCTTTCCCGGCGCATCAAGGCCATGGAGGCCTGGCTGGCCAATCCGGTGCTGCTCAGAGCCGATGCCGACGCCGAATATGCCGCCGTGATCGACATTGACATGTCCGCCATCAAGGAGCCCATTGTCTGTTGTCCTAACGACCCTGACGATGCCAAGGTGCTTTCCGAGGTCTCCGGTCAGAGCATCGATGAAGTGTTCATCGGCTCCTGCATGACCAATATCGGACACTACCGCGCCGCCGCCGAGATCCTGTCCGCTCAGAAGGGGCAGCTCCCGGTGCGGCTCTGGATCGCTCCCCCCACCAAGATGGATCGCGCTGAAATCATTCATGAGGGGCTTTACAGCATTTTTGGCAGAGTGGGCACCCGCTGCGAAATTCCGGGCTGTTCCCTGTGCATGGGCAATCAGGCCCGGGTACGGGATAATGCCACGGTGATTTCCACCTCCACCAGAAACTTCCCGAACCGTTTGGGCCAGGGAGCCAATGTTTACCTCGGCAGCGCCGAGCTGGCTGCGGTAACCGCAAGACTGGGCCATCTTCCTTCATCTGAGGAGTATTTCCGGGAGGTTGCCGCTCTTAAGGGCAAGGAGGATCGCATTTACTCCTACCTGCATTTTGATGAAATGCCGGAGTATCAGTAAACAGGGCTGCATGAATAGCAGGGCTGATATAGTCAGCTGATAAAAGGGGCGTTTTCCCCTGAAGATTAAGGAGGGCTCAGGCTCTCCTTTTTTTTATGGCTGATAAGGAGCAGCTTCACTGACAGGGACGGCAGGGCCGGGAGATCACAGGGAGTCAGCCTTGGATAAGGCGCTTTGCTTTCGGAATCAGTCTGGCGCGCGATCGTTTTCCAGGAACATTTCTGAAATGGCCTGGGTAAGCTCCTCGATTTCGTTTTCGTTTTTCGGGGCAATGAAGATGGTGTCATCACCGGCAATGGTGCCCAGAATGCCTTCGGATTTCCTGATGGAATCCAGCATCCGGGCGATCATCTGAGCGCTGCCCGGGCTGGTATGCATGACTATGAGATGCCTGTTATGGGAGACATCGAACACCAGGGATCTGATGGTTCCCGTCACCGTGGGGATGCCGAACTCCTCCGGCAGGCAGTACACCATTTCCATGCGGGTGTTGCGGGTTCTGACGGCGCCGAACCTTGACAGCATCCGGGATACCTTTGACTGACTGATGTTCTGAAAGCCCTTTTCGGCAAGGGCCTGCGCTATTTCAGCCTGGGATCCGTAGCGTTCCGCCTGCAGGATTTCTCTGAAGGTCTGTTCCAGTGCCTCGTTGTTGTTTGCATCAGTCATGAGCTTGAATTCCGGTATTGCCGCACAATATGGTCAGTGAATAATTATGCAGCAAAACCGCATAATAATCAAAACACTTTCCGGATAACCGGACATGGCGCAGAGGCGCGGCTTATTCCCGGGAGAGATCCGGAAATCTCCGGAAAACAAAGCTCGGAAAACGGTACGGATACCTCTGCGGTAAAAATGGGCAAAACCTCGCAAAAACGGCCCCCCGTCAAAGGGCATCTTATAAGTCCGTGCTATAATGCCGGTGAACATTTTATCGCCCGGAAAGCACGAGCGCTAAGTCAGGAGCTCTGATCTTCTGCCCGGGTATTAATTGGCCGGGAGCGGCATAGCTTCGCCGTTTGTTACGGTTCGACCTGAGAGGCGGATCTTGCGGCGGAATTTACCCGCTTGCGGAGGATGTCAAGGTTTTCTCCGGTGATTGGGGTAAGATATTCAGAATCTGAAGTTTTAAAGTCGTGTATTGTTAGAGGAATTTGTAATGAAAGTTGCTGTATTAGGTGCTGCCGGCGGTATTGGCCAGCCATTGTCTCTTCTTTTAAAGAATAAGCTGCCTGCCGGTTCAGATTTGGCTTTGTATGACGTGGCTCCGTTTACTCCGGGTGTGGCTGTTGATTTGAGTCATATTCCTTCTGACGTTAACGTGAAGGGCTATACCGGAGACGAGGGTCTGGCAGAAGCTGTCAAGGGCGCCAGCGTAGTGGTTATTCCGGCCGGTGTTGCCAGAAAGCCGGGCATGGACAGAAGCGATCTTTTCAAGATCAATGCCGGCATTGTGAAGTCTCTGGTGGAGGCTGTGGCTAAGAATGCTCCCGAGGCCTGCATCGCCATTATTACCAATCCTGTTAACACCATGGTGCCGCTGGCTGCCGAGGTGCTCAAGAAGGCCGGGATCAAGGATTATGCCAAGAAGCTGTTCGGGGTAACCATGCTGGATACCCTGCGTTCCGAAACCTTCTGGGCCGACGTTACCGGCTACAGCAGAGGCTCTGTCAGAATTCCGGTTATCGGCGGCCATTCCGGCACCACTATTCTGCCGATTTTCTCCCAGGCTCTGGGCTATGATTCCGTATCCGCCGAGGAGATTGAGAAGCTCACCAAGCGGGTGCAGAACGCCGGAACCGAGGTTGTGGAAGCCAAGGCCGGAGCCGGTTCCGCCACTCTTTCCATGGCTGCTGCCGGCGCTCGTTTCGCTCTGGCCATTGTGGCCGGTCTTCAGGGCGTTCCCGGAGTGGTGGAGAGCGCTTACGTGGCTGATGAACAGGGTGAGTATGCTCCGTTCTTCGCCCGTCAGGTGCTTCTGGGCCAGAACGGCGTGGCAGGCCTGAAGCCGGTGGGCAAGCTTTCTGACTATGAAAAGAAATGCCTTGATGACATGCTGCCGGGCCTGAAGAAGGACATTCAGCTGGGCGTTGATTTTGTTAACGGCAATGCCTGATACTGAGCAGGACTGATAACTTAAAAGAAAGGGGCCTCCGGCCCCTTTTTCAGCATTAATGACAGGAAGCAGCATTGGTTTAAGCTGAAGCTTTGCGGCAGGTATGCAGCAAAGCTGCGATAAATATGTGACTCGGTTATCAAATATCAATTCAGCTATCCGGAAATGATTAATTTGGTTCGGTAATAAATAAATTATTGCCGTTTTGGGACGCTAAGAGAGTACATGGAAAATTTTTACAGGAGGTGTCTCTGATGAAGTTCAAGAAAGCATTGCTTCTCATGGGCCTTTCCTGTTTTTTTGCTGCGGGAACGGCAGCTGCGGTGGAGGCCTCCGTAAAGGAGGACGATCCCAATGTCCGCAAGGTGGAAGCTTCGGTAAAGGAATTCCGGGATGCCAACGGAGAAACCCCGCTGGTTCATGTGTATACTCCCGAGGAAATTACTGAATGGGTGATTCTGGGTACAGACCTTTACAACCTTAAGGATGTGAATGCGTGTCAGTTTTCTGATGATATTGTGCTCCGGGCCCGGAAGCACGTGGCCGCCGCCTACGACTATCTCTATTCTCATATGCTCCTTACCGGGAGCTGCGTGCCCCGGGATACGGCCATGGGCATTTTTTACCTGGAAAAGGCCGCGGATCTGGCTTATCCGGCCGCGCTCAGGAAGCTGGGTTTCTTCTATGAAACGGGGCGTTATGTCGCTCAGGATACGGTAAAGGCCGAGGCATTAATGCGCGAGGCTGCTGAGATGGGTTATGTCCCTGCCAGAATCGACTGGGCCGGGATGCTCTTAAGGGATCTGGGATCGGCTCAGGATATGCCGGAGGCTTGGGTTCTTTTGAAGAAGAGCGTGAAAAGCACTCCCTGGGAGGAAGAATATATCACTCTTTACATTCAGGAGCTGGAGTCCAGAATTCCGGAAAATGTTCTGGCGGAAGCGGCTCGGAAAAGCTTTTATTAGCGCAGGAGAGAAAAGCTGAAGGAACGGAAACGCATAAACCATAACCTTACATTATAATTTTTCCGCTTTCGGCAAATTGGAACGGCCTTCCCCGCATTACAGGGGAGGGCCTTGTTGTTTTGGTTCTCATAAGAGAAGCCGAATCCTTCCCGGAACGGAAATTTTCCGGCCGGCCTCGAGGGCCTGCAGAAACCATGGTAAAAACAGCGCCGACCTTCGGGAAGGTGCCTTGGCGGAGCGGAAAAGCGCTGTTTTTTGGAATGCCTAAACCGCTTAAAAATGTGCTATTATGTGCCGCGTCCTTCGGCGGCATCGCAGGCTTTAATGCGAGCCGGAGGATACCGGCGCGCTTCAGGATCATTGCGGCTGAGAATCAGGGAAGCTTTCGGCGGCATCCGGATAGGACTGAAAAGCCGGAAATGCAGGATAGTCGGTTCTGTCCTTTGGGCTCGGCCTGTTTTTGTTGAATTGTTAAAGAAAATAAACTCCTTCAGGGTAACAGTATGTTTGAAAATCTGTCTCAGCGTTTAACCAGGAGCCTTCGCAATGTCATGGGACAGGGCAGGCTTACCGAAGATAATATCAAGGAAACCTTAAGAGAGGTGCGGTTGGCTCTTCTCGAAGCGGACGTGGCTCTCCCGGTGGTAAAGGACTTTATCGCCGAGGTCAAGACTAAGGCTCTGGGCACCGAGGTCAGTCAGGCTCTCAATCCCGGGCAGGAATTCCTTAAGATTGTCTATGACGAGCTTAAGGAGGTTATGGGTTCTGAAAATGCGGAGCTCAGCTTCGCAACGCAGCCTCCCGCAGTAATTCTGATGGCAGGCCTGCAGGGCGCCGGCAAAACCACCTCCGCCGCCAAGCTGGCAAAATTCCTGATTGAAAGAAAGAAAAAATCCGTCATGATGGTGTCTGCTGACGTTTACCGTCCTGCCGCCATTGATCAGCTGGAGACCTTGTCCCGGGATGTGGGCGCGGCATTTTTTCCGTCAACGGCGGAAGACAAGCCTCTTGATATCGTAACAAACGCTCTTGCCGCCGCCCGGAAGCAGTTTGCGGATGTGCTTATCGTTGATACCGCCGGCCGTCTTCATGTGGATGAGGACATGATGGAGGAGATTAAGGCTCTTCATAAGACTCTTAATCCGGTGGAAACCCTGTTTGTTGTTGATGCCATGACCGGACAGGATGCGGCCAATACGGCTGAGGCCTTTAATGCCGCTCTCCCGTTAACCGGCGTTATTCTCACCAAGCTGGACGGCGATGCCCGGGGCGGCGCGGCTCTTTCGGTAAGAAAGATCACCGGAAAGCCCATTAAGTTTGCGGGCATGGGAGAAAAGATCGCCGCTCTCGAGCCCTTCTATCCCGAAAGAATGGCCAGCCGGATACTGGACATGGGCGATGTGCTTTCGCTTGTCGAAGAAATGGAAAGAAAGTTCGACAAGAAAAAGACCGCCGAAATGTCCCAGAAAATGATGGAAGGCAAGGATTTTGATCTGGAGGACTTCAAGAGTCAGATTGCCCAGATGCGCAGCATGGGCGGCATGCTGGGGCTTATGGACAAGCTTCCGGGCATGAACTCCATGCCTGACGAGGTGAAGGATAAGATGGATGACAAAATCATTTACCGCATGGAAGCCATCATTAACTCCATGACCCCGAAGGAGAGAAGAGATCCGGACATTATCAAGGGCAGCCGGAAGAAGCGCATTGCCGACGGCGCCGGAGTGGAGGTTGCCGAGGTAACCCGGCTCCTGCATCAGTTTAATGCCATGAAGAAAATGATGCGGAAGCTGAGATCTCAGGGCGGCATCAGAAAGCTTATCAATCTTGCCAGAACCATGGCCGGAAACGGCGGCATGGGCGGCTTCTTCGGCTAAACGGAGTTACGCTGATTCTGAAAGGGAGTGTCTCAGGATGCTCCCTTTTTATTTCCGGGCGGCGTTTGGGGAAAAGTCAGCAAAAAAGGTTTTGCGGCTCCGGGGAGAAAAGTGTTACGGATCGCAAAATCTGCTTGCAAAATCTGTGTTAAAGGTTAAAATTTTGCCGCCTGTCTAATAAGGTAGGGAAGGTGTTTTTTGCCTTTCGGAAATTAATTTTTTAAGTTAATAATAGAGGAACGATATGGTAATCATTCGTTTAAAGCGTGGCGGAGCTAAGAAGCGTCCTTTCTATCACGTTGTTGTTGCAGATTCCCGCCGTGCTCTTTCCGGCAAGACTCTTGAAGATCTCGGCTACTTCAATCCGCTGGTTCTTAAGGGATCCGACAGTCCTGAGAAGAGACTTGTCATTGACCTGGAGAAGGTTAAGGCATGGCAGGCCAAGGGCGCTCAGCTTTCTGACCGCGTTAAGAAGCTTGTTAAGGACTTAGAGGCTGAGAGCAGCGCTCAGGCCTGATCGGGGACAGGAAGGATTCATGGAAGTGGAAAAGCCTGAAGTTATGGGCAAGTTCGGAGCCGTATACGGGATCCGGGGCTGGCTCAAGGTTTATTCATATACCGGGGATCCGGAAAGTCTTTTTACGTACACCCCCTGGTTTTGTCGCGCTCCGGGGAGTGACTGGCGGGAGATTTCCATAGCGGAATACAAACGCCACGGAGACGGCTTTATTGCGAAGATCGCCGGAATCGATGTTCGCGAGGAAGCGCAGCTCTACACGGGAATGGAAATTGGCATCAGAGGAAGTTCGCTTCCGGATCTGCCTGAAGGAGAATACCGCTGGCGGGATCTTATCGGTCTCAGAGTGGTGAATCTTCAGGGGTATTCCATGGGGAAGGTAAAATCTCTTATGGAAACAGGAGCCAATGACGTACTTGTGGTAAAAGCCGACATTGATGATCAGTATGAAATCAGAGAAAGACTGCTTCCCTACATTGATAATGTGATTCGGGAAGTCAATCTTGCCGAGAAAGTAATACGGGTTGATTGGGAACCTGATTTCTGATTCGGGCTGAGGCAGGAGCTTATGAGAATTGCTGTAATCAGCATATTTCCCGAAATGCTCCGGGCTATTACCGATTTCGGAGTGACCAGGCGGGCAGTCAAAAACGGATTAATAGAGATTCACTGCATAAATCCCCGTGATTTTGCTTACGACAAGCACCAGAAGGTCGATGAAAGGCCCTTTGGCGGCGGCCCCGGAATGCTGATGATGGTGCAGCCTCTCAGAGACGCCATTCTGAAAGCCAAGGAGCTTTTGCCGGAAGCCAGTGTTATCTATCTCTCTCCCCAGGGCCGGGTGTTCTCTCACGGAGCCGCTGTGGAAATGGCCGGGCGCCGGGAAATTATTTTTCTGTGCGGACGCTATGAAGGGATAGATGAGAGGGTAATTGAATCTCTGGTTGATGAGGAATGGTCCATCGGCGACTATGTGCTTAGCGGCGGCGAGCTTCCGGCCATGGTCATGATAGATGCCGTTTCCCGGATGATTCCGGGGGTGCTGGGGGATCAGGAAAGCGCGGCGGAGGATTCCTTCGTCCGGGGGCTTCTTGATTATCCGCAGTATACAAGGCCGGAGGAGATTGACGGAATGCGAGTTCCGGAGGTGCTTCTCAGCGGCAATCACCAGGAAATCCGTAAATGGCGGCTTGGCATGTCTCTGGCCAGAACCTATGAAAGAAGGCCTGATATATTGAAGAATCTAGCTCTGACTGACGAGCAGGAAAAGCTACTTGCTTTATATCTGCGTTCTGCAAAGAAGTAATGCAGGACAGAAACAGTATGGAGTTTCAGTGTATCCTAGATAATGAGGAATTTTAAATGAATATCATTGACGAAATTGAAAAGGAACAAATGCGTACCGACATTCCGGCATTCAGACCGGGTGACACTGTTCGCGTTCAGGTACGTGTAGTTGAAGGTGACAAGGAACGTCTTCAGGCTTATGAGGGTGTGGTTATTGCCAAGCGCAACCGCGGCTTGAATTCTTCCTTTACCGTACGCAAGATTTCCAACGGCGAAGGCATTGAAAGAGTATTCCAGACTCACAGCCCGCTTATTTCATCTGTAACCGTAACCCGTCACGGCAGAGTTCGTCGCGCTAAGCTGTACTATCTCCGTAATCTTAAGGGTAAGGCTGCTCGTATTCGCGAGAAGCTGGTCACCAAGACCCAGGCTCAGGATTAATAACAGATATTCTGTATCAGCCTATTAGACAGGCGGCAGGGGAAACCGGGTTTCTCCTGCTTTTTTTTGCCTGAAGCTGAAGCAGGATGGGCTGATCCGATCGGGCTGTTTATTCGGAGAGATACGGGGAGTGTTTTCGGGAAATGGCGCGGCGGGAGAGTCCCCGGACACAGCTATCCCTCACAGTCAATGCAGGCGGGAACCTGAGGCCAGGCGGGAACTGAGGCAAAGTTCCGCGGAATAATAAATAAGAAGGGAAGACGCCTGCGGCGCTTCCTGTTTAATGATTAAAGGGGCTCCGCCCATTTACCCCTGAAACTGCCGCGTATGGCAAAAATTCCCGCAGAGGCTGTCTCTCTGGGGGGGGGCAATTATCAGGAAAGAGAAGAAAATGCGGGGGAATCTTGAAAGGGCTTCGGAGGACGCCGGAGATCGGAAATAAAAAAGGGAGATCAGCTCTCCCTCCATTTTTATTCTGGTCAGCAGCTCATGGCCTTTTGGAATGACCCGGGCTGCCTCGCCGCAAATCTTACTTGGCTTTCTTTACTACAACAACGGAGTTTTCGCCGCCGAAAGGATTGGCGATGTACTCATCGGCATTCCAGTCGTTATCATACTTTTCAGAACCGTCAGCCATAACATAGTGGAATCTGTACTGATAAGACTCCTTGATTTCGCTTTCAGGGATATCGATGGTGACAGAGAAGCTGCCGGCATTCTTCTTGGCAGTTGACTTCTTAAGAGCTACCGGATCCCAGCCGTTGAAATCGCAGAGAAGTTCAATGGTAGCGGCATCCTGAGCGGCATCCTGCGCTACATCAAAGGTAATTTTAACAACCTTGGCCTTGGCGGACTTGGCAGGAAATTTAACAGTTGTACTCATTTTTCGTGTTCTCCTTTACATAAACGAGTTAATTCGGATCTTTAATTATATTTTTTGCGTTTAAGTGATTCCGACTTTCGACAATGATGATTGTATCACAATATCGTAAACATGAAATGCCTGAAAATGACAGCTTGCGGCATCTCCGTAAGCTGTAAGCATTTATTATCTGTGATCATAGTAAAGGTTTTTATGGATAAAAGTGACTGAAAACGTTATTTTTTCATTTACCTCATTGAATTTTGTTATGAAAACGTTTTTCAAGAATGGAAAGGGGCGGTTTTCAGTTTTAAATGAGCTCCGGGAAGCTCATCCCGGGGGGTGTTTCAGCGCGGGGATAAGGGCTCATGAAAATAATTGTCATTTAATGCCGGGGATTCCGGGACGGGGATCGGATCCGGTGCCGTTCTCCGAATTCCGGCCGGTCTTTTTGTATGCTATTATGAACGCTGTTATTTTGAGCCGCTTTCAGGTTTGCGGCGCCGCCGGCTTTCGGTATTTTGCTGAGAGCGGCAAAACGCGCTCTGGGGCGGGCAGAAGCCGCAGTTTGGGGTTTAAGGATTTTTGAGGGTTTATGGGATACCAGCAGCTGATTGACGGAGACGGCTATCGCCAGAACGTGGGGATAGTCATATTCAACAGCGCCGGTCAGGTGCTCTGGGCCCGGCGCATCGGTCAGAATTCCTGGCAGTTTCCTCAGGGCGGCATTAAGCACGGGGAGAATCCCGAAGGAGCCATGTACCGCGAGCTTAAGGAGGAACTGGGACTGACCCGAAACGATGTCACCTACATTCAGTCCTCCCGTTCCTGGCTCAAGTACAACCTGCCCGCAAGAATGGTGCACTGGGATGAAAAGCCGGTGTGTCTGGGGCAGCGGCAGAAGTGGTTCCTTCTCAGGATCAATGAGGGCGCGGACAGAAAAATCGCCTTTCATAAATCTCCGGTTCCGGCGGAATTCGATGACTGGCGCTGGGTGTCCCTCTGGTATCCTATCCGGCAGGTGGTGGCGTTTAAGAAGGATGTTTACCGGAAAATACTGAAGGAGTTTTCTCAGGCCATTCTTTTTCCGGAAACTCTGGCGGAGTCCCGCATATCCGGCAATCGGACGCTCCCGGAGTCCGGCAGAAGCAAACGGCGGCAGAACGGCGACTGAGTCCTGTCCCAGCCTGATGGTATTATTCCCTTCAGGAATGCCGAAGCTCCAAATTCGACACCCCGCGTCCTATTAACAGGGGATATTTGTCCCCCTGTAGGGTATAATGAGCGGAATCAGTCAGGGGTGTTGAATTATATGAAGCAATATCTGGATCTTCTCAGACACATCATGGAGCATGGCACGGAACGGCATGACCGTACCGGCGTCGGCACCAAATCCGTTTTCGGGTATCAGATGCGCTTTGATCTCAGCCAGGGATTTCCTCTGGTTACTACCAAAAAGTGTCATACCAAATCAATCATTTATGAGCTCCTTTGGTTTTTAAAGGGGGATACCAATATCAGGTATCTTCATGAGCATAATGTCACCATCTGGGACGAATGGGCCGATAAGGACGGCAATCTGGGGCCGGTGTACGGCAGCCAGTGGCGTTCCTGGCCGGATCATCACGGCGGGCATATTGATCAGATTTCTCAGGTTATTGATGAGATAAAGCGCAATCCGGACAGCAGAAGACTTATCGTCAGCGCCTGGAATCCGGCCGATATTCCGGAGATGAAGCTGCCCCCCTGTCATGCTCTGTTTCAGTTTTATGTTTCGGAAGGCCGTCTGAGCTGTCAGCTGTATCAGAGGAGCTGCGACACCTTCCTGGGGCTCCCCTTTAACATTGCCAGCTATTCCTTTCTGATCTCCATGATTGCGGAGGAATGTGATCTTCTCCCCGGAGAATTTGTCTGGACCGGCGGCGATGTTCATATTTACCTTAATCATTTTGAACAGGTGAAGCTGCAGCTTTCCAGAACCCCACGGAAGCTTCCCAGCCTCAGGTTTGCCAGAAAGCCGGATTCGATTTTTGATTACCAGTACGAAGACTTTATTCTGGAAGGCTACGATCCCTGGCCCGGGATCAAGGCTCCGATTGCCGTATAAGATGAATGAGGCTGCGGTTACCGAGAGCTCCGGAAAAAGATCGCCGCAGTAAAAAGGTTGCAGCAGACAGAAAAAACGCAGAAGAAGCTCGCCGCAGAAAGCGAAAACCACAGGAAAAGGACAGAATTGTTATGATAACAGCAGGCAGACTTGATTCCCTGAAGTGGCAGTCCCGGAGAGGGATGAAGGAGATTGATCTTATGCTGGAGCCCTTTGTTACCAGGCATATTCCCGATCTTCCCGAAGAAACCGTTTCTTTCTATGAAAAGCTTCTTCTGTGTTCCGATCTGGAGCTTATTCGCTATCTGCTCAGAAATGTAACCCCTGAGGATCCGGATCTCCGGAAAATTGTGGATCTTGTCATCTCCTGCCACAAACAGGATTTTCCGGATGCGGCTCAGGGCCTGGAATAATCCGGCATCTCTGGTTTAAGTTTATGAAAGGTTGTAAAAATTGGATTCTTGGCCTCACCGGCGGCATTGGCACCGGTAAGTCCACCGTGAGTAACTTTTTCAGGAGCTATGGCTGCACGGTCATCAATTCTGATACCGTGGCCAGAATGGTGGTGGCTCCCGGAACTCCGGGACTCGCTGAAGTAGTGAAAGCCTTCGGGGTATCGGTAACGGAGAACGGCAGAGGACTTTCCCTGGACAGGAGAGCTCTCCGGGAACTTGTTTTCAGCGATGCCGCCAGTCTGGAGCGGCTGAACAGGATCATGTATCCCCTGATCATGGCGGAAATGAAGAAGCAGATTTTGGCTGCCAGCGGCGTATATACGGTGGTTGAGGCTCCCCTGCTTTTTGAATACGGCGTGGAATCCCTTACGGATCGGATATTGTGCATGGTTTCCGATACGGAGACTCAGATCCAGAGAACCATGGAGCGGGATCACTGTTCCCGGGACATTGCCAGGAGCATTGTGGAGAAGCAGATGCCGCAGGATGAAAGAATGCGGAGAAGTCATGATATCATCCGCTCGAATATGCCCCGCCCTGAGGATCTGGAACCGGTTATCAAAAAACTGCATCTCAAGTATCTGGACATCATAGCAGGCATTTCCGGGAACGCTCCTTCAGGAAAGAGCTGATGCGGGGCTCTTCCGATGCCGGGGAAACAGGCAGTGCCCTCCGGCATCTCATGGGTTGTCAGTAAGCTCCGGAGTTCAGAGCTTCATTATTATCCTTATTATTAGTTTTCTGCTTTTCCGGGGTTTTGGGCTTTTCCGGGAACGGCGCATATTTTTTACAGGACAGGGCTTTTATGGAATTCAGCGAATTTGAATTAGATGAAAAACTTCTTAATGCCATCGGGGATTTGCAGTACAAAAAGCCCACCAAGGTTCAGGAGGCGGTAATTCCCGAAGCTCTGGACGGTCATGACATTCTTGCCGAATCTCCCACCGGCACCGGCAAGACGGCGGCGTATATCCTGCCGGCGCTGCAGCACCTTATTGACTTTCCGTCAAAAAAGCTGGGTCTCGCCCGGATCCTGGTGCTGGTGCCTACCAGAGAACTGGCTCTGCAGGTTTCCGAACATGCCCGGGATCTCGGCAAATACCTGAAGGGGCTTTCCGTGGGCACTCTTATCGGCGGCGTGGAGCATGAGGAACAGCTTCCGGTGCTCACCGGCAAAACCGACATTGTGATTGCCACCCCGGGACGTCTTATCGAATATCTCCGAAAGGAAATGTTTGATATCCGGGCTGTGGAGATTCTGGTTCTGGATGAAGCCGACAGAATGCTGGACATGGGGTTTATTGACAATGTGCGGGAAATCTCCCGGGCCGCCTACCGGAGAGAGCAGACCTTCCTGTTTTCGGCCACGCTGGAAGGAGAAATACTGAACCGCTTTGCCAATACCGTGCTTAAGGATCCGGTGGAATTCCATGTGGATGCTCCGAGATCCGAGCATAAGAAGATTAATCAGTACAAGTACTATGCCGATTCCCTGGAGCATAAAACGCTGCTTTTAGAGGCTCTTTTGCGGGATAAGGCCGTGGAAAAGGCTCTGGTTTTTGTTAAAACCCGCGAGGGGCTGCAGAATCTTATCTCCCGGCTGGACAGGGACGGCTTCAGCTTTTCATATCTCAGGGGAGAGATGGATCAGGAGAAGCGTCTTGAGGGCCTCAGAAAATTTACGGACAACACGGTAAGAATTCTGGTGGCTACCGATGTGGCGGCTCGCGGCATTGATATTACCGATATTACTCATGTCATAAATTTTGATATGCCCAGAACCGCCGATGTTTACGTGCATCGTATCGGGCGCACCGCCAGAGCCGGCAGAAAGGGCACCGCCATAAATCTGGTGGAGGCTCATGACGTTCCCATGCTGGAAAAGGTGCAGCGTTATACCGGGGACATTCAGGATACCAGAGTGATTGACAGCCTGCGTCCGAAGAACCGGGTGCCGGAGTTTTCAGGAAAAAAGAAAAAATCCCGGGATGACAGCGGAAAAGACCGGGCTAAAAACAGCAAAAAAGGGTATTTCGGCGGAGAAAAGCCGGAAAAGAAGCCGCACAGCAAGGATCGCCTGCGTGATAAAAAGAATAAGGGGAAGCCGGATTTTGCGGCCAAGAGAGCAAAGAAGGCTCTCCGAAATGAAGCCGCTCCGGACGAAAACAAGAACGGAGAGGAGTCCTGATAACGGCTGGCAGTACCAAGATCCGGCGTATTTGGCGTTATCCGGGGATAACGTTTATATTTTCCGAAAGAGCAGGGAAAGGAGAACAGGCTTATTTGCCTCTTGCTTTCCCTGTTCTTTTCAGTCGGTTTACACCACCTCTTTGATCAGGAATTTGCCATAGACGAACATAATAACGTAGCGATGCAGGCTGGGAACCTTGCGGAGATTGTCGTCCGTAACGTAAAAATTAAGCTGCTTTACCGCCCTC
>NZ_JBGVBR010000293.1:0-4856 GCF_045225735.1 Succinimonas sp.
ATGTTCCACCTGCAAGTCCGTCCATTCAGGGGCCATCCATTCACGGCCCGTTCACCGCTAACAAGGCCTTTCGCTGATCCGCTGTTCGCAAAGGGACTGAAGCGCAGAAAGGCTCGGTCTCATTCATTATCCCGCAGCCGGTTTTATCGTCAAGCTCTCTCCCCGCTCTTTTTTCCCACCGCTCCTTCTTCCCCCTGCTCTTTCTTTTATCCCTTCTGCACTCTGTCGCTTTCTGCCCGCTCCTGCCCGGACTCCCTTCAGGATCCCTTTGGCCGTCGGGATCCCTTTGGCATCATTTCCGGCTGATCTCATCCCCGTCCTGCGGGAATCAAGATTCCCGCTTCCTTTTGATGCGGAGTCTCCGGTCAAGGCCGCTGGCCCGTTCCGTTCTGGTTCCGACCGCCTTTTTCAGGTTGGCCATGGAAGCGTAGATCGAGAGATGGTCTTTGGCCCGGGTAATGGCGGTGTACAGAAGCTCCCGGGAGGTATTGCCCCCGTTTTCATCCGGGATCACTATGGCCGTATGGGCGAATTCCGATCCCTGGGACTTATGCACGGTGAGGACATAGCCTGTGGCCAGATTGGGGATCATGGAGAACGGCAGGGAAAGATACCGGGCGGGCTTCGGTGTTCCGGCGCTTGAATTCCCTGCCCCTTTTCCCAAAAGCTCCTCCTCTTCGGGAGAGACCTCGGCATCTCCGGAGGCCGCAGCCTCCACCCAGATTCTCCGGGAGCCGGGATAGGCCGGATCCCAGCCGGCAATGGCCACATCGCCGTTATGAAGATCCCAGTCCCGGTTGTTTCTGGTGACCAGGAACACCTTGCCGGGATACCAGTCCTCGTCCAGATCCCCGGGGTTCAGCTCTATGGTATTTTTCTGGTTATCCGCCCCGGCCGCATCTGATGTCCCGGTGTTTTGAGCGGTATCCCCGCTGTCCGGCACGGCATTGGCGGGAACGGCCGGGCTCTCCGGCATGGCGATCCTGACGGAACTTTCAATCAGTTTCGTCATAAAAGTCAGGGATTTCCTGTTATAGCCGTTATTAAGCTGGATATCACCAAGAGATCCGTCATGCACCGGAGTAAGCACCCGGAAATCATTAACGCTTTTGAAGATTTTTCCGATGCGGGCTTCCAGAGGATCGGCGGAGACTCCCTTTAACAGCTTCTCCGGAGCCTTCAGAAAAAGAAGCTCCGGAACCTCGCAAAACTCCCGGAAATACCCCAGAAAACCGCTGGCGGTTTCCCTGAAGCCGGAGGAAGCATGTTCCCCTTTTTTGCCGTCTTTTCCGCTGTCTTCCTTGCCGCCCTTCCGGAAAAAGAACTCCGGGATGTCAAAGCCGTCCCCCGGGAAGGTATGCTTAAACAGCATTTTCTGAAGGTCATAATCGGAGTGCCGGACATGATCCCCGGAGTCATTCCCGGACCAGAACACGCCCTCCCGGGCCCTCCGGAATTCAGGCTCGGAAAGGGAGTTTTCCAGAATGCCGGAAATTTCGTCCTCCTCGCCGTCATTCACCATGCGGGCCAGCTGCCCTATGGCGCTGTCACCTGAGAATCTTCTGGAAAACACCAGCTTCACGATGCCGTCCGCGATGTTTTTGGGCTTGAGATCCCCGGCGGCGATGCCGGTGAGTTTGATAATAAGATCCCGATCCCTGTCGGAAAGCCCGCCCCTTTCATTGTCTTCGTCCAGCACCCGGCAGATATCCCCCAGCACGGTGCCGGCGGAGACGCTGGTAAGCTGATTATGATCTCCCAGCATGATAAGAGAGGTACTGGGACTGAGAGCCGAGAGGAGACTGTGCATCATCAGGATGTCCACCATGGAAACCTCGTCCACAATGAGGACGTCCAAAAGAAGAGGAGCTCTTTCATTATGGCGGGCCTTGAGAGAACCCGGGTACCGGCCCAGAAGAGTGTGGAGGGTGACGGCCCGGACATTAAGGCATTCCTTAAACTCCTGAAGCGCAGTGTCCGGGTCTTTGCCGGTTACCTGGGCAGCTTCCCGGATTTTGGCCTCGAGAGCAATGTTCGGATCCTTGATGCTGTTATTCAGAGATTCCAGCATGCGGGCGGCGGCCTTTCCGGTGGGAGCGGCGAGACCCACTTTAAGGGATGTTCCGGATTTCTGCTTCAGAGTCATGGCCGCGAGGAGCTTGGCCACCGTGGTGGTCTTTCCGGTGCCGGGGCCTCCGGTAACCACGGTTACCGGATGGAGGAAGGCCATGGCCACCGCCGCCTTCTGCCAGTCAATGGGATTCCGGGGATCGGGATCTTCGGGAAAGAGAACGCTGAGAGTCTTCCCTAAGCTTGATACTTCCTCCGGGTTATCCGGATCAAAAAGCCGGGATCTTTGCGCCAGTCTCTCGTTAAGAGCTTTGGCAATGGCGGTTTCCGCGGCATAGTATCTCGCAAAGTAGAAGTTCCCCATGCTGAAAACCAGAGGCTTTCTCAGACTCCCCGGATCCGCTTCGTCCGCGGGAGTGTCCGGAGCGGGATCGATTACAGATCTGTCAATGTGCTCATCGCTCAGGGGAGAACGGAGATCCAAAACGCTTACGGGCTCCCTGCTGTCATGTCCGGCAAAAAAATCGATGTCCTGAGATTTTCCGGCTTCGCTGGCCAGAAATTCCGGGGCGGAAAGCTTCTTAGAGAGGAAGTTAAGCCGGTCCTTTACCGCATCGTTTCCCACAAAGGCGAGCAAGCGGGTGTCCCGTTTCGTGCGGTTATTGTAATATTTCTCGGTTTCGGCAGGGATCTTATTAAGGTTATCCACAGCCTCTGCAAGACTCAGGGTGGCGCTCCCCTGCTCCAGCGCCCGGCCGATAAGGAGGGTGAGGGCTCCCAGAGCTTCCGCCTCCATGCAGTCAAAAACCTGCCCCCGGGGATTCTCGGAAACGGCCTCTCCCTTAAGAGCATTAAGAAGATCGTTGTCCCGGATGTCCCAGGAAAAGCCGCCTTCGGGATAAACGGGATTCTGGTCGGGAGAGTCCGGGGAAGGAACTGAATCGCCGGGGGGACATAATCTCTCAAAGATATAACGCGCCTGAGCCCGGGTCGTATCCGAAAATATCGGAAGCTCCAGAAGAGTTCTGAAAAAGTGTTTCATTGTGTATCCTCCCGTCTTTACTGCTTGCTCATCTGCTGCTTGCTCTGCTGATTCCCGGACTGCTGGGTATTCGGCTTTGGATTAGATTCGGGGTTCCCGGAGCTGCCTTCGGGATCGCCCTTTTCATTTTCCTCGGCGTTCGCAAAAAACTGATCCGCCTTTTCCACAAGCTCCCGGGGCAGCCTGACATAGTAAACTCCGGGGACAGATCCGTTTACTTCGGAATTCTCTCCCCGCATGCCTCTCAGGAAGAGATAGTAGATGCCGCCGATGTGGGTGTCATAGTCGTAGCTCTCTCCCAGCTTATGCTTCAGGAAACGGTGCATGGCCACGGTGTAAATCACGTACTGGAAGTCATAATGGGAATCGTAGATGGTTCGCTGCATGGCTTCCCTGTTGTACAAGCCCTGTTTGTTCCTGTTTTCAGTAATAATGTTGGACTTGTAGTCCGCCACGTAGTATTTGCCGTCATGCTCGAAGAAAAGGTCCAGAGAGCCGGTCATAAAGCCCTGCACATCATTGGCGGTAATTACCTGTTCCTTGTCTATATCATCGTTAATACGATGGTAAAGGTTGCCGACATACTTGTCTTCCGCGTACTCCTTGCTCCGGACAATATTATTCAAAGCTGCCATATTCTTGATGCGGGGCACACGCATGTAGAATTCCATTTCCTTGACGGTATGGTTATCCCGGAGATCCCGAAGAGCAAAAGGGGCGGCATTTTCATTGCTGCCGGCCTTAAGCGGGGTTTCGGCAGCGCAGAGTATCCACTCCAGAAGGTTCAGGAACTTCCGGTCATCCTGGCTCCATTCCCCGGAATCCGGGAAGGTGTCAAGACGCTCGGCGATCACCCGGGCCGCTTTGATGCTGTCCAGAAGATCCTGACGGGACAGGTGTTTCTGCTCCCGGAGCTCCTTCAGCTTTGTTCTGTCATCACGGAGGCTGTCAAAGGAAAGACGCTCGAAAATCCCGTGGAGGAAGAGACCGGTGGCAATGCCGCCCGGGATGGCGATCCTGGGATCATCCTGAGAGAGCTCCGGGAGTTCCTCGGTGTTATGGTTTTCATCCTCGCCGCCGGTCTCCCCGGAGGCAGACGCTGCCGCGCCATGGTGGGTTTTGGCGCTGACGAGAGCGGAGTAGGAGAGGATGCGCCAGTTATTGGGGATGTTGCCTTCAAACGGTCTGACTCCGGATTCGGGGTTACTGTCCCCCAGCTGCAGCTTCCGGCGATCCGGATCCCAGATGATTTCGGTTTCAGTTTCGGACTTCTGGGAAGAATCCCCGGTCAGATCGGCAAGTGAAGAAAGAAGGAAGTAATAATCCCCTTCATCCATCGCCTCGCTCTTCGAATCATCTTTAGAAGCCGCCCTGCTGTTCAGATTCCTGACTTCTTCCAAATTATGGCTGTTCTTCTCATTTCCGGTAAAGAGCTTCTCCAAAGCCCGGCGGAGAGTTTCCCGGGGGTTGTCGGAGTTTTCGCATAGGGTGCGGAGCTCCACATAAAGCGGGAGATAATAGCTGATAGATTTCGCAGATCCTGCGAAATATTTTTGGGCATCCTCCTTCCCCATAAAGCCTGTCCAGACAAACATGGCGTACTTGGCTCTGGTGGCGGCCACGTACCAGAGTCTCAGGGATTCTCCCATTTCATTCCACAAATGCTGATTCTTAAGAGCGGGATCTCCGGTAATGTCATAACGCAGGTGGCCCTCTCCCTCCGGCGCCTTGCTGTCAAGGTAGG
>NZ_JBGVBR010000294.1:0-2015 GCF_045225735.1 Succinimonas sp.
TCCAAAGATTCGCTCTTGGCCAGACTGTCGGTAACAGACTTCAGCGTGGCGCCGGAGGCGTTTTCGGCCTTGGCGGTGAGCACGGCATCCCTGACTTGGTCGTGAACCTCGCTCAGGGGCTTGGGAGCAGGCTCCTGATAGCCCTCCACATGCACCACGACAATGGCGTTGTCTCCCAGTTCAACCACATCGGAATTAACCGGTGATTCTCTGAGCTCGCTCTGGAACATTACCTTCTGCACCTCCGGCTGATTCAGCGGGAATGCCGCCTTCTCATCGCCGTTCGCAATGAAATCGCTGGTCTTGATCTGCACGGACTTGGATACCTGACCGCCCTCTTCCCGGGCCGCATTGGCAGCCAAAGCAGCAGCATCCAGAGAATCCGGGTTCTCAAAGCTGGTATCGGCGATGATCTGCTTCTTGTCCATGAAGAGCTCGCGGCTCTGCACCTTGGTGTACTGCTCGATAACATCATCCTTCACCTGATTGAAGTCAGCGCCGTGTCCCGGCTCAATGCCGTCCAGACGAATGAGATGCCAGCCGAACTGAGTGCTTACGGGTTCGGAGACATCGCCGGTCTTTTCCAGAGCGAAAGCGGCCTTTTCAAATGAGGAATCCATAACGCCCTGAGCAAATGCCGGAAGCTTGCCGCCCTTGTCCTTGCTGGAAGGATCCTCGGAATACTTCTTAGCCAGATCTTCAAAGGAAGCTCCGCCCTTAAGCTCTTCAGCCACCTTGGCGATTTTGTCTTCCGCATCCTCGCCGGTAATCAGGATATGGGAAACCGTCCGTTTTTCCGGAATGGTGTAAAGCTCGGCATGAAGATCGAAGAACTTTTTAAGATCCTCGTCAGTGTACTTCACATCGTTTACAAAATCGCCGGCCGTAATGTAGATGTAGGATACCTTAACCTTTTCCGGCAGCAGAAAATCCTTGCTGTGGGAATCATAGTAGGCCTTGATTTCGTCTTCGCCGGCGGTCTGATTCTTCTTGTAGGCATCAATGGCGATGTCGATCTTGCTGAAGGTTCTCTCCTGAGAAAGGATCTGCGCCATGACGGCCACGTCATCCGGCAGAGCAAAGCCGCTGTCAAAAGCGGTCTTGAGATAAATCTCCTTGGAGATGTCCCCCTTAAGAGCTTCCGAGAAAACCAGGGGAGAGGGGTAACCGGCCAGGCTCAGCACCTTGCGGAACTGGGCATCGCTGAACTTGCCGTTTACCTGAAATTCCGGCATTTCGCGGATGCGGTTTTTCACCAAATCATCGGAAATTACCACGCCGGAATTAAAAATATGGTCTGACACCACCTGATCGGTGATCATTCTTTCCAGAGTCTGCTTTCTCAGGGAAGCATTAAACGCCGGATCCTTGGCCTGTTCCCGGAAAGCCTTGCCCAGCTGTCTTTCCAGCTTGTTCTTTTCCAGACGGAACTGCTGCTCCAGTTCCCCGTTGGTAATGGAGTTGCCGTTTACCTTTACCGGATTGAAATCCATCTTCGGCGTAAGGTAGCTGCCGACACCGGCTATGGCAAACGATACCATGATGATGATGAATAAAAACTTTGCGACAGGCCCTGTTGACCCTTCGCGGAGCTTGTCTGTAAACATTAAACTCTGACTCCGACCGTTAAACCTCAAATCACTGGCGCCGCCGGGGCTCCGGATACTGCCGTCTTTTGCGGCTCCGGCATTGTCCGCCCTGCTGCTGCCTCACCAGAACTCCGGGGCTTTCAACCGCCGTCCGGAACAATTTCCTGAGTCTCCCGCCGTTCTCCGGGAAACGCGGATCTGGTGCTGTCCGTGCATTTTACACTAAACCCGCCCTGTTGGCATCGTAATTCTCCATGCCGGCAAATACGGGGCATATGATAAAAGAAAAAGCGCACTATCGTTTGTGCGCTTTCCATAAACAGTAAAATACAGCTGATGAATAAAACAGGATTACTGCTTTTTAGTGGCCTTCTTCTTCTTGGGCTTGTTAACAGCTTCCTTCAGGAGCTTGCCAGCGCGGAAAGT
>NZ_JBGVBR010000295.1:0-2972 GCF_045225735.1 Succinimonas sp.
CGATTTCATTTCAGAACCCCTGGCAAAAGAAAGGCCCGGAACAATTGCTCCGGAATAATCGCTCCGGACTCACTCCTTCTCATTCACGGATATCCGTGCCTGGAGGGGATTATTACGGGACGTCATCATTATAGCATCCGAAAAATAACGAGTAAGACGCAGCCCCGTTTCTCCGCAAGTGCGTGCCGGAACTTTCAGTCATACAAATTCGCGGAGCCCGGGGTATCATCGGGATTCATGCGGAGTTTCAGATACAGTTCCTGTTCGGCTTCGGGAATTCCCATGCGTTTTATCTTCCCCGGATAGTTTTCCGGGGGGCTCCCTTCCGCTGTTCAATAAAGCTGCCCTTTCCGCCTTTTCCGGTACTGAGCAGAACTGAGCTTTCCGAGCTAATCACGCTGTCTCCGGAGCTTTCACAGTAATCGCAGCCCGGAGCCGGCTTCGTTTCTTCACCGTATCGGGAGCGATGCCTGATGGCAGCCCTGGCCCCGATGATTCCGATCAGCGCATACCCCAGAAACAGAAACACCCCCGCAGTTACCGGCACCACGTCCGAAGCATCACCGGACAGCATTCCGGGAATCTTGCCGAACATACTTACGGCCTGCATCATAATAAAAATTCCGGCTCCGGTCATGAAGGATGACAGCAATATCACCGCGGTAACTCCGGTTAAGCGACCTTTCAGAAAACGCCCCGTTAATAACCAGGTTCCGAGAGCTCCCCCGAAAAAAGAGCAAAAGATGAGCTCCGTTCCGAAAAAATTGCCGGAATAATTGTAACCGGGAGTGATTTTGTTCAGCCCGCCTGACAAAATAAAAGCGGAATTCCATAATACCAGGGCTCCGGACAGAAACCAGATCGCCACAATGATGAGGTTGCTTCTCCAGAAGCTCATCGGAAAGATTCCCGAGCATTTTCCGGTAGTTCCGTTCATGACAAAGCGATACCGAACCCCGTTACGGCAAGTTTCCAGAATCCAGAACGGAAACAGTGCTGACCGCGCTCCCGACACCCGGGACGTGAAGTTCCGGCGGTCGCATCTGACGTGGTCATACTGCCCGTGCGAAACCAGAAACTTCTCAAAGGAGTCCTCTGCCCGGGCCCGGACCTTATCACGGCAGGTTCGGATATTACGGGGTGTTTCGGCAGGCATCCCCGAAAGCCAGGAAGGGCTGAACGACCGGGCCCTGAAAATCTCATACGGTTCCAGCTCCCGGGCCTGTTCCTCGGAAATCATGCCGCCGGAGTATCCGGGCACGGCAACGTACTTCTGCTCCCCCGCGGTCCGGCATTCATATACTGAATGCTCATAGACCGGAGGCATTTTGGGCAGCTGATACAGGTATCGCAGTTTTTCTCCGGAATACAGGATCTCTCCTGAAATCCCGATATCATAAAGCATGAAAGGCAGATATACCGCTCTCGGAGTTGCTTTCCGCATTTCCCGGATAAAGCCTTTCGGAACAAAGGGCCGTTTCCTGACCTCAGTCAGAAGGGCCTCCTGAAATTCCGCACGGCACTTTTCAAACGGGATAATAAGATCCGTTTTCTCCGGTTTTCGGAAATTCCCGGATCCCCGTGCCGTCCCGGAAACATGATCATTCTCCGGTGGCTCCTCACGGGACTGCGAAGCCATAAGACGGTCATACTCTTCCGGGGTCAGCTTCATGGCACAGGAGTCACAGACCAGACTCCTGGCTTCCATACGGTAAACCATGCTGCCCGAACAATAAGGACAGCGGGAAGGAGCACCGGACTTCATTCCTGAACGCCCGTGCATAAAAGGATGGCTGTATGCGCCATATGACAAATCTCCGAATAAAAGTCCGCTTCCGAAAGCCCCGGCAAGCCTGTCAGGACACCCCGCCGGCCGGGGTGTTGTCATCCGCACTCAGGATCATGCTGTCACTGCTGTAGTTTTCCCGGAAGCCGGAATCAACAGTGTTATCACTGAAGATCTCGGTGTCGGCAATCCTGCTTTCGCTGAACTCATCACTGCAAACCGCATTCATGTTCCGATCGGCGCAAACCCCATCCACCAGTATTTTCCGCACGAAACGCATTCCTGCCACCAGATATCCGGCAAAAACAACAATAGCCAGCCCCCCGACAAACACCTGAGACAGCATATCTGAAAACGCCGTCCGAAATATCCCGACTGCCGAAATAATAAAATAAATACCGAGTCCCACAATGGCAGGAGCGGACAAAAGCGCCACGGAAAGCTGCCCGAAACAGCGCGCGCAAAGGAAGCTCGATCCCAACACGGTCAGCCCCAACCCCAGCAAAACAATGATAATCACTGCCTGAATCATCTTACTGGAGCCTGATAATATATCAATGGCAATCAATAATACGAAGGAGTCTGACAGAAACCATAATGCCGTCATCCAGACCAGACGACTGCTGATGTTTGACGGAATGTAACCGCTGAATTTTCCGGAATGACCGTTTATGATCAGGCGGCAGTTACGGCCTTTCCAGACAACATCGGCAATCAGGAAGGGAAAATAGACGCAGTGTTCTTCCCAGGGCTTTACAATGATATTCCGGCTGTTGATTCTGACACCGGCATGCTGCGCCGATGATGACAGAAAATTCTCGAACTCTTTCTCCGCCCTCTCTGTGGCACTCCTGTATGAGTCTCCGAATTCCTGTTCAGCGGTTTCCGCATACATTCCTGCAAGCCATGCGGGACTGAAAGCACGGGCTTCGGAAAGGTCACAGGCCCCCGGATCCCGGGGCAGTGACGCCGTTCCCGAAAATGCGGCCTCCGTAACGCCGAGAAGCTTCAGCGATCCGGATGTCCTGCATTCATGAAAAACGTGAAGGTAACCGCCTCCGTTCCGCGACCTCACATCTTCCGACGTATAGCAGATATCCCCGGAAATCCAGAAATCACAGATTCGAAAGGGAGCATAAACCGCTCTGACGGCCGCCGCATTTTTCATGGGTAGTCAGTGATAAAA
>NZ_JBGVBR010000296.1:0-5909 GCF_045225735.1 Succinimonas sp.
CTGTATTCTGGTCAAAATATAGACAATTAAATTTTATTCTAAAACATTTTGCACATTTCAGGAATTGTGGTAGTATTTGCCGGCACAGAACTGTTTTGAGGTTCTGATCGTAGTTAAGCGTTGTGACGCTTGTTCCAGCACTGTTATATATCTCTTCTGTACTATGATGTTATTTTATATAACCAATAAAGTACGGCAGATTCAATATCAATGCATTATATATCAGTGTCAGGATTGGGAGTCTGTCCTCTGGACAGCGGTTTTTGTTTCAGACAGCGTAAGGATCTGACAGTTGAACGATATAGTAAATAGCGATGTTGCCAATATCATGGAAGCAACACACGGCAAGGGATTTGTCAAAAGAAAAGCTTTTAAGATGAATGAAAATACCGGAACGGATGCGGGAAATGAAGGCAAAGCCGAATCAGAATCAGGGACTTTTTCAAAAGATCTGGCACTTCCAAAGAATCCACCGAAGAAACAACCTGATACAACCGGGAACGGCAAGTTATCTTTCGATTCTGTGGCAAAGACTCTCCTGAAGCGCACAGTTATTCTGGCCAATGTCCTCAAATACGGCATTGAGGAATTCAGTCAGTATGACATTGCGGAACTTCAGGATTGCATTGAAGATGTGTGCGCTGTTAACAGCATAGCGGTTGACCCGGCCATGCCAAATGCTGACAGTAAAATTGAGAGTTACGATACCGAAGACACGGTTCCCGGAGAAGGAGTGACGCGTTTTGACATTCTGTTCAATATCAGGCATCCCCGAGGCCGCGAAACGGTAGTACTGACCATAAATATCGAGGTTCAGCCTCTGGATGATGATCTTAATTATAAACTTATCTCGCGCTGCGTATATTATGCGGCCCGGCTGATTTCCAGACAGAACGGAACAGTATTCAAAAACATGGAATACGACTCCATAAGAAAGGTCTATACTCTTTGGCTGCGACCTTCCCTGAACTGTAAAAACTCGATGGTGGAATTGGGCCTTGGGGTGTTAAGAAGTTTCGGGCCGGCTCTGGAACTCGGCGAAGAGTATAAACAGTACTACGACAAAATCAGGATTGCCATAATTACCTTCGGTAACAAAGACCCCGAGAATCGGGAAAAAATTGTTGAATTTTTATCTGCGCTGCTAATTGATGACAAAACACTTGAATACCGCCAGAAAATATTGGAACATGAATTTAACGTTCCTATGACTAAAGAAATATCTGAGGCGATGGAAAATATGGGCAGTCTGAGCAGCGCTATCATGAAAGAGGGCCGGGAGCAAGGTCTGGCGCAAGGTCTGGCGCAAGGCCGGGAAGAAATGCGGCAGAAGATGCAGAAAGAGCTTGATGACATGAATACGAAGATGTCGAAGATGTCGAAGATGCAAGAGCGAATGCAAGAGCAAATGCTTGCCAGTATCAAGATACTGAGCGACAGCTGCGGCATTTCTTATGAGGAAGCTATGAAACGCATGAGCATTCCTGAACCCGATCAGGTTATGTACCTGAAACGCCTGCGGGAATCCTGAAGAAAATCCGCTGAGGCGTTTTCTGCTTAACCGTACATAGAAGGAAGCCGGCAGCCCGCAGGGAATATTTCCTGCCCTGCCGGTTTTGCTGTTTTTTTCTGTCAGGTACAGAGAAATTCATGACCGTGGCGCGGCAACTCTGATGACAATCAATTTGCCGCCAAAGAGAATTTTGGTACATGAGCTCAGCATCCCGATGACGGAAGAAATTTTAGTATCAGAGGAAATGAGAAAATGGGCAGTCTGAGCAACGTCCTTGAAAAATGGTACATGAAAGAAGGTCTGGCGCAAGGCCGGGAAGAAGCGCGGCAGGAGATGCAGCAAGAGCTTGATGACATGAATGCAAAGATGTCGAAGATGCAAGAGCAAATTCTTGCTGGTATCAGGATACTGAGCGGCAGCTGCGGCATTGCTGCTGAGGAGGCAATGAACCGCATAGGCATTCCTGAATCCGATCAGGCTATGTACCTGAAACGCCTGCGGGGATCCTGAAGAAAAACCGGAGAGGGGCTTCTGCCGTGTTTAATTGCTTTAGCGCTTAAGGAATATTGCCGCGGCGGCTCCCTGTTTAATCCGGGGCGGCTCAGTCCGGCCCCGGCATTTCCGGGCTGTCAGAGGGCGGGAGCATCCCGTTTTGCCAGAAACTGACGCGTGCCGTCCCGGAGTCTCCGGAGAGCCTCCTTCAGGGTGATCTCGGGACAGGCCAGATTGATTCTCACAAAGCCCCGGCCGCTTTCTCCGAAGTCCCGGCCCGGGGAAATCCTGAGCTTAGCCTCTTTTCTGAGAAAGGCGCAGAATTTGCGGTCATCGGAGGTTACCCCGGAGATATCAGCCCATAAAAGATAGGTAGCTTCTCCCGGGATAACCCGGAATTCCGGGATTTCCGCAGCCAGAAATGCGGCGGCGAGATTACGGTTTTCCGCAAGCTTTGTCCGGAGCTCCTGAAGCCAGGGCCGGCCACGGGTAAAGGCCAGCACCGCGCTCAGAGCCCCCAGAGAGCCGCTTTCCGCCAGCTCCTCATTATTGAGCCCCCGGGAGATGCGGTGCCGGAGAAAGGGATCCGGGATCATGACGGCTGCCGCATGGAGTCCCGCCAGATTGAAGGCCTTGGAGGCGGACATGCAGGTAATGCTGTTTCGGGCTGCGGCCTCCGAAACCGCGGCATAGGGGATGTATTCCCGTCCCGGCAGGGTGAGATCGCAGTGGATCTCGTCCGAGACCACGGTAACCCCGTGCTTTGCGGCCAGATCCGAAATTATGAGGAGATCCTCCCGGGACCAGATTTTGCCAACGGGATTGTGGGGATTGCACAGAAAAAGCAGGGAGCACTGGGGATCCCGGAGACAGGCCTCCAGTCTCGCGGCGTTAAGGCTGTAGGAACCTTGTTCCCGATCATAGTCAAGAGGGCACTCCAGAACGCGGCGGCCCTGATTCTCAATGGAATTCCAGAAGATGCCGTATACCGGGGTCATGATGCAGACCTTCTCATTGGGCAGGGTGATTCTCCTGACAATGGAGGACAGAGCGGGCACCACTCCCGTGACGAAGACGAACCAGTCCTCTTCGGAGTTAAGGCCGTGCTCCTTTTGCCACCAGTCCCTGAAGGCCCGGTGCCAGATCCGGGGAATGTCCGTATAGCCGAAGATCCCCTCCCGGACGGTTTCCAGAAGCCCCTCCGTGATCTCGGGCGCCGTGCGGAAATCCATGTCCGCCACCCACAGGGGCAGCTCGTCCGCCGGGCCGCCCCATTTCAGGGCATAGTCATTCCGGCGGTTAACCGGAGTCGCTAAATCGTACTTCATCAGGGCTCCTTTGCGGCAAATTCCCGGGGTTCTGTAATCGCCGCGGGCTTATGGCCGTCTTTCACCAGGATCTCGGTAGCGTCGGGATCGATTTTTGCGGGATCCAGAATCAGCTCCTGCAGGCTGTCTGCCACAATGCGTCCGGACAGGGGGTTAAAGATGCTCTTAACCGGGCCCGTGATTTCCGCATCAATGTTCCGGCAGTACTCGAAGGCCAGAGTGGTGTCCCGGAGGCGGCAGTTTCTGAGGGTCAGGTTTTCGATATAGCAGAGGCCCTGCAGACTGTCGATGACGCAGTCCTCCAGGGTGACATTCCGGGAGTTCCAGGCAAAATACTCTCCGGAAATCAGGGAGTTCCGGATGGTGATGTTCTCAGAATTCCAGAAGGCGTCCTTGGTGAGCAGCTTTGAATTTGTGATTTCGATATCCCGGGCTCCGTCAAAGCCGTAGTTTCCGATAAGGTTAAGCTCGCTGATGCGGGCCTTGTTAAGGTTCATGGCAAAGTAATCGCCTTTGGCGGTGACCCTCGTTATCTCCATGTCCGCGCAGTTCCACAGGGTTTCCAGAGCATTGGGAAACTCCACTCCGGAAATGCGGCCGCGGTTAACCCGGCGAAAGCCCTTGGGAGCCTCGTAAACCGTATCCGTCACGGAGATGTCATCGGTGTACCAGATGCCGGCCCGGGCCATCTCAAAAAATACCGCATTTTTAACCTCGATATCCCGGGAGTACCAGAGGGGGTACTTCCATCTGAAGGAGACCCCGTTCAGCCGGAGATGGCGGCATTCCTTGAGGGGGGATTCCCCGCTGTCGAAGGAGGAATCCTCAATAATCAGATCCCGCGCCTGAAAGAGCGCTCTTTCGCCGGAGTAGTTCCGGGAGGACACGACGGCAAAGTCCGGAACTTCGGCGGCTTTATCAGAAGAATTCATGCTGTTTCCTGTTATTGCTGTAAATGTGTAAGCGCAGTTAATGCTGTTAAATACCGCTAATCCCTGTTAGCGGCATTGCTGCCGTTTGGCCATGCGGCGGGAGCCTCAGGCTGCGGGTGTCTGGCCGTCATCGGGGGCATCGCTGTCCCGGGCGGTAATAAGCTTTCTCTGGGGGTTGTGTTCCAGCACATAGCGTTCCCGGATGTAGTTCTCTCCCCACTGGCAGATGTTGGCCAGCACCGGAAGCAGGGTTTTGCCCAGAGAGGTCAGGCTGTATTCGGTTTTCGGGGGGATGATGGCATAAACCCGGCGGGAGATCAGAAAGTCCCGCTCCAGCTCCCGGAGCTGCTTGGTAAGAGTTTTGGCGGTGGCTTCCGGAATGAGCTTCTGAAGCTCGCTGAAGCGGAGAGCCTTCTCCCGGAGGTGGTAGAGGATAACCACCTTGTATTTGCCGCCGATAACGCCCAGAGCGGTTTCTACCGGGCATTCCTTGTTGCCGTAGCAGTCTGTGTTCATAAGAGCTCCTGATTGCCGCCGCTGCCTGTTTGCCGGGGAGCCGCCTCAAAAAGAAGCGCTGCCCGCCGGATCAGCAGGTATTGGTATGTAAAATTGAAACCGTATACTCAGTAATGACTGAATAATACTAAAGAACTGTACTTTACTAAAGTATAGCACTATCAAAAAGAAAGTAAAGGAAAAACACCGGCTCCGGAGGGGCTCCCGGGGGGATTGATCCGGGCTCCCGATGACGCATGTTTTCGGGGGAAGAGTCTTCTGTTTTTGCAAAATGAGTTTTGCCCTGTTGTAGAATATGAATGTTCCGCTAAAAAGGAATAAGGAGCAGGAAGGCAATGAGCAATGAAGGGAACCGTATTTAGAAGGGGCAGACTGCGGATGATGCTGATGACGCCGGCAGCTCTTATGCTGGCGCTCTTTAACTTTGCGGGCTGCTCCGGTTCCGGAAAAGGCGCGTCAGAGGATCAGGGGCCGGTTGATTATTCCCTGGCCGAGCGCTGGCTGAGCCGGCCGGACATTACCAAAGAGGCAGATGTCTTTTACCTTTATCCGACGCTTTACAACGGCAGCGAGACGGAACCCGATTATGCCGCCATTGATAACAGGGAAATGCTGGAGGCCGCTGAGCTGGTATATGACGGGCAGGCCAGCGTATTTCAGGAATCTGCCAACATTTTTGCTCCGTACTACCGCCAGGCGTCCCTGGAGCATGAGGCGGAGGTCTACCGCGAAACGGGCAGCCTTGACGACGCTTTTAAGGGACTGCCGCTTCAGGATGCCGAAGCTGCTCTTGATTATTATTTTGAGAACCTGAATGAAGGGCGTCCCTTCATTCTGGCGGGGCACAGTCAGGGATCGGCTCTTTTGAAGGAGCTTCTCAAAACCTATTTCAGGGATCATCCCGAATATTATCAGCGCATGGTAGCGGCCTACATCGTGGGGTATTCCGTAACCCAGAAGGATCTTGATGACAGTCCCCATCTCAGGTTTGCCTCCGGAGAAACGGATACGGGTGTTATCATAAGCTGGAATACCGAGGGCCGGCAAAATGCGGAAAGCAATGCGGCAAACATGGTGGTTCTTCCGGGCAGCATTGCCATAAATCCCCTGAACTGGCGGCGGGACGAT
>NZ_JBGVBR010000297.1:0-2493 GCF_045225735.1 Succinimonas sp.
TCCTCTATAACAGAGCCATTATTTTATTCCGTTGCTGCTATTGTACACCAAGAGAGCCGGTGTATGCCTCTAAAAGAGCGGGGCCGCCGTAAGGGCTATCCTGCCATCAGCAGGGACTCATAGCCGCACTTCCGGCACTTAATCCGATAATGCCCCCGGGCCGGCGGATGATTTCCGGAGGGGAGCTTCCTTAAAACAGGCTTCAGGAGCCGGGAAAGGGGATTATCCGGCAGGGGAATTTCAGGGATCAGCTCCAGATCCTCGGACTGACACCGGGGACACTTGCCGAGAGGCGGGGTATCTTTTTCGGGCATTTCAGAGCTCCTTAAGACAGTTTTGGCAATCCGGAAACAGGGCCGATTCCGGGGCTTCAGCCGGAACCTTGTCCGGCCGGATCATCCTCGAGATTTGCATCAGTCGCGGAGTAAAGAACCAGCTGCTGCCGGATACGTTCCTTAATTTCATTAAGGAGACGCTGATAGTCATCCTGCTCCTCGGTCACGGTTACGGCGGTAAAGTCCAGCTTTTCCGGACGGATGCCTTTCCGCTTCAGAAGAGCCAGGAACGCCGCGCCGCTTTCCAGCTTCACCATAGCCCCGAAGCCCAGAATTCTGATCACGATTTCCCGCCAGTCTGCCTCCGGATAGAGGAGCTTCACGAGGCAGGTGCCGGTTTTCTCATCGAAGCAGGCGCGCTTGTCGTAAAAGGAAAACTCCGTCAAAAACCGCACAATGCTGTTGCGATCCTGGGTTACCCGCACCACGGCGAAGCGGAAGTCCCGTTTTTGGTCTTCCAGAAACTTTCCGGTATCCTCGATGGCGGGGTTCCAGGGGCAGGTCTTCAGGATCTCCACGGATGACACGGTGGCCAGATTAATCGTGGTGTTCTGGAGAGCGTCTTCTTTTGCGTTAACGGCAAAAAGCCGGAATTTGGCGTTTTTCAGGGAGAACTCCAGCCGGAGCGGGGCCAAATCGATCTTACGGCTTACCCCGTTCTTGACAGGGGTGTAGGTGACGCTGGCAAACTTCCGCTGCGAGATAGCCTCTCTCAGAAGGCGGAAATTCCTGATGTAGTTCTGCCGGGCTTCCGGAGTGTGTCCCGGTGTTACCACGGGATCACCCTCCTTTTCGGCATCTATGATAACAAACGGCGTATCCCGGGTGTCCGGGTCAAAAAGCGAGCCAGGCTTCCAGAGCTCCGCGGTGCCTGCATTGGGATTCTTTTTACTGTTTTCCTCCCTGAGGAAAGGCAGCATTTCAGACTGGATTTTTTGGTATTCCTTTTCAGTGAAAAAGAGTTCGGCCAGAGGATCTTTGAGGGCGGTGTAAAGCCAGGAAAGCTCCGCTTGGGTCAGGGGGAGCTCTATAAGATGAGCGAGGTCGATTCCGGGATTAAGCTTCAGGTATTCTGAGGACTTGGCTTTCACGTAATCCGGAAACAGGTCATTGGCAAAATAATTTTTGTAATGCTCCCATACCTTGAATTTAAGACCGTGGGATTCGGCGGTTTGGACAATGATGTGTGTAATATCCTGTTTCAGGAAATACACCTGCTTTTTGGAAGGGGGGGTTACCATGTGTTCCCGGCAGGTATTCAGTATTTGGCGGGTAATTTCCGCAAAGATGCCATAGTATTCTGAAAATATCCCAGGATCCGCGGTCGAGGTATTGAAGCATTTATTGCTTTCGGTGTTGTTTTCGGAGTCATTCTCCTCCGGATCCTGATGGTAAACGCTCTTAACTTTTCCGGAGAGCTCTTCCTCGGGTTCGATAATACCGTAGAGCCGCAGCATTTTAGCGAGATCATCAAAAAAGATTTTACGGAACCGCTCTCTATTGGTTTTAAGTCCGGAAATTCTCCCGAGGTAGGTTTTAACCCAGCTTTGGAGCTCGTCCTCGTCCTGAGCCTCTGTCCGGTAAACGGCATACATAGCATCTCCCGTTTGTCCGGTGACCTCCACAGTGCCGTTCCGGCGCTCCCGGCGGAGTCTTCGGATGGAGTGATTCCGTTCGGGATCCCTGTCGGCATCATTTTCAATTTTGATTTTGAAATTAATTTCAATGAGGCCGCTGTCCCGGGGGCCGTATTTTTCCCTTTCGTCAGGATCCCGGATCACCGTCCGGCTGCCCCATTTTATGGAAGTTTCGTACAGGTCATCCGGGAGATCCGGAGCTGAAATTTTATCTTCCGGGAGCCTGATCTCGGTGATGCTGTCAAGCAGAATGGATGCGGCGCCGCTTCTGACCGGCCGGGGCATATCAGCGCCGGGAAGATAGTGTCTTTCGGCGATGATATACCCGAAGACATACCGCCGCCCCTTGAAGCAGGAGGTGAGGATTTTGAGGGGCAGCATGGTCACGATGAGTTTATTTTGGTTGGAATAGGTATAGAGGGCCTCGTCGGGCTCTAGCACGGTAAATTCCACCACCTGCCTGTTACTTATGGTTGTAAGGGTGTACCAGGCGATTTCGTCATTGAGAGTCTGGGCACAGA
>NZ_JBGVBR010000298.1:0-6743 GCF_045225735.1 Succinimonas sp.
CCCTTGCCGCCCTCTGCCCGAAACCTGTCCACAGTCCTGGCAAACTCTCCCAATGGGCAAAGAAGAGCGCCGTATTCCATGTCCTGGGCGGTTTCATCCCGAAACATGGCATGAATAGCCGGAGACCTGCTGTGCTTGACAGGATTCCCCAAAACCGCATATTTATCCATACATCCTTCCTGATTAAAAACTGAATAAAGAGTTTTCAGAAAACATTACGGAAGCTACTCCCGCAGCACCCGGCCGGTAAGCCCGTCAATGATCCTGCTGGGGCGGAGACTGGCGCCGCAGGGGAGATCCAGAATACAGTCAAAGGTGTCCGGAGGAAAGCTATCCCTGACCTCGCGGGCTGTTCTCAGAGGAGGTTTTCCGCTGACATTGCAGCTCGTGGACACCAAAGCGCTTCCGGAAAGCCGGCAGAGATCCGCAACCGGAGGATGGGCGGAAACCCGTACCGCAAGAGTGCTCCGGCCGCCGGTAAGGAGATCCGGAAGCCCTTTTCTGGCCGGAAGCACGCAGGTCACGGGGCCGGGCCAGAAATCCCGCATCCTTGTCAGAAACTCCTCCGGAATAAGCGCCGTATCCAGAAACGGGGCCACCTCCGCAAAGGATCCCCCGATAACGATAACCCCTTTGGCGGGATCCCTCTTTTTGATTTCCATGACCCGGGAAAGCGCCCGGACATCCTCCGGGAGACAGCCGATGCCGAATACCGCCTCCGTGGGATAGGCGACAACCCCGCCGTTCTTTACCGCCCGGGCCGCCGCTGCGGGAGAAGCGTCAAACATTCTCCAGCTTCTTCTGCAGAGCCTGATCCTTGCGGGCCACGTCCTCGGCCCGGGCCTGTCTCTCAGCCTTAACGGCCTTGTCCAGTTCCCCGTCGGATAGAGCCATGATCTCGGCAGCCAGATAGGCGGCATTCTTGGCTCCGGACTTCCCGATGCCCATGGCGGCTACCGGAATCCCCCCGGGCATCATCACGGTAGAGTAAAGGGCATCCACGCCGTTCAGGGGGCCGCAATCCACCGGAATGCCGATAACCGGACGGGTAGTGGCGGCAGCCACGGCGCCGGCCAGATGGGCCGCCATGCCGGCAGCGCAGATAAACACCTGGCAGCCCCGGGCTTCGGCATCCTTCACATACTCTCTGGTGGCATCCGGAGTGCGATGGGCGGAGGTTACCTTGCCCTCGGCCCGGATCCCCAGGCTCTTCAGCACCTGAAAGGCGCCCTCCACCACCGGCAAATCGGAATCAGAACCCATTAAAATAGCCACAAATCTGTCAGACATTTCCTTTCTCCCTGAATAATTTCCGGCACTGCAAATAAGGCCGGTTAAGAATATCCTCTGTCCCGAAACCGCGTCCGGGCTCTCACGGCAGCATTTTAGCACCTTTGCGGCATTAGTTAAGAATCCGTTACCGGCCTTCTGCTCCGACTATGCCGGAGACTCCTGAGCCGCTTCTCTTTCCAGTCTTTCATGCCGCCGCCAGCGGAGGTACATCACCACGGAATTTATGAGATAGAAGCACCACATGAGAAGCACTGCGATGGGCTTTCCCCGGCCGTCCATGAAAGGAGCCACCCAGAGGCCCACGCTGACCGCATTAATGATCATCCAGAGGATCCAGTGCTCCGAGTACCTCATGATGCACAGAATAAGCGCCATGGTGGCCAGAATGGTAGTGAAGCCGTCCCAGAAGGGATACTGCCCCTCCAAGAAGGTCAGAAAGAGTCCGTAGCCCCCGGTAAGGAAAACCGCAGTCAGAAGGAGATACAGGCGCCCCGGCCAGCTTAAGCTTCTCTTGGAGGTTTCATTTCCCAGAGGATTTATGTGCCGGATCCAGACCGTAAAGCCGTAGACATTCAGGGGAATGAACACCAGAAACTTTACCATGACTTCCCCGTAGTAACCGTAACGGAAGGAAATCAGACCGTAAAGCACCGAATTCAGAAATCCGAAGACAAAGGCCCCCAGTTTTCCCTGTCCGGTAAATATCGCGGCAAGGCACCCCAGAACGGCAGCGCCAAGGCTGATAATAAAATCCCCTGACAGCAGAGAAAGCCCCCGGGAAAGACTGTAGGCCGTGGAAATCACGGCAATGCTCCCGACAGAAAACCCCAGCCAGATAAGCTCATTGCGCTGCCACCCGGTGGTTTCCTCCCGAAAAAGCTCTCTCAGGACTTCCCGGAATCCCCTCCGTCCTTTAAAGCTGATCCCGGACGCCTGAGAGGCCGCTGCCGCAAGAGCTCCGGCCTTCTGATTGTCGCTGTTTTGAAATTTCATAGCCGAGCTTACTCCCGCCTCCCGTCAGTTCCGGCGCTCCAGTCTGATATGACGCTTCAGCGCCGTAACTACCGCCTCAATGTAGCGGCGGCGGTTCTTCTTCACGGATACAAAGGCTTCGTCCCGGGGATTCACAATAACCCCCACCTCCATGAGCACCGCCGGGCCCTGAGCCTTCCGGAGCACCCACAGGCCGTCATAACGAAACACCCCGTTTTTATCCAGCCACTCCCGGCCCTCTCCGGGAATGTTTTCTGCATGATGCGAGCTGTTTTTAAGACCGGCATCCCGAAGTCCCGCCGCAATATCCCGGGCCAGCCCCAAAGATTCCTGATAGTACGGATTCTCAGAGGAGACGAACAGGGAATAGCCGGCGGCATAGTCTGACTCGCAGGGATTATCATTTAGGGTACAATACCGGGGCTGCACCGCATCATGATGAATCGAGATAAAGATCGCCTGCGGGCCGGTACGGGTAATCCGGTCATCCAGGGTATTTTTGCCGGAGTGAAAGCCCGAAAATATATAAGGGATCTGCTCCTCCTCCAGCCGGGCGGCCAGCTCCTTGGCAAAACGCAGGTTGTAATCATACTCATGGCCGCCGTTCCAGGCGGTGGCGCCGTACTCCCGGGCGGCATGCCCCACATCGATGACGGCGTAGTAAATCCGGTGATCCCGGCAGGCACGGTCTCTCTCGGCCGCGAAAGCCTGATTCCCGCCGGAAAGACCTGCCGCAAAATACAGCATCCCCGTAAAACACCAAGCTCCCCAAAAAGCCAGCTTCCTGAATTTCATTCTTGCCTCCTCAGATTCCCGCCGGATCACCGGCTGAAAATATCCTGTTAAATCGTCCTTCTCAAAACTCCCCGGTGCCTTGAGTCGCTTCTGACCTGATACCGCCTCTGTCCCCGGGTGTCACCTTTCGCCCCGGGCCTGCCTTTTGCCGCACAGGGGACATTTAAGATAAAGCCCCTGCCGGCCCCGGAATTCCAGCATTACCGGACTCTGGCAATGCTGACAGCGCTCCCGGACGGGCTTCCGGTTCAGCCGGCAGGTACAGGCCGGGTAACGGTCGCAGCTCCAGAACAGCTTCTGAAAACGGGTTTTCCTCAGGGTGAGATTGCCCTGGCCGCATTCCGGACAGGCGGAATCGGGAATTATCTCCTCAATGCGCACCTTATAGATGCCGGCCACGGGCTTCATGTAACGGCAGGCCGGATAGCGGGAGCAGCCTGCCATCTGGCCCCGGCGGGTTCGGTACAGGGAAAGGGGAGCGCCGCATTCCGGACAGTTCCCCAGATTGTCCTCGGTTTTATCTAAGGTGACCGTTTCCGGGGGCTCCGGAAGCGGACTCCCCTCCCCCGGAACGACCTCGGTTCCGGTTTTGTCCGCGGCAGGTTCCGCCGGAGACTCCCTGATGTCAGAAACCGGGGGTTTCGGAGGAAGTGTCCGAAGCGGCTCCCAAACAGAAGCGGGAGCTTCCGGAGCCGCCGGGGCCGCAGGAATCTCTGCTTTTCCCGCTTCGGTCCCTGGTTTCTCATCCGGTTTATCTTCCCCGCTCTCTCCTTTGATCTCTCCGCCGATCTCCCCGGGAGCCCAAGGAGAGCTTTCGTGAGAAGGCTTTGCGGGTGTCCCGGGAGATCTCCCGTAATCCCAGTCCGGCCCCTGAAAAGCCTCGGGACAGTCCTCCCGGCTTACCGCTTCCCCTCGGGCCTGCCGCTCAAAAAATTCCATCACCGCCCGGGCCCGGTCGGTGAGGCTGTAACGCTTTTCAGGATCCAGACTGTCCTGATAACGCTGCGCCATGCTGTCGGCCATGCGACCATCATGGCTGCCGGCGCTGTCCGTCCCGGCTGCCGCGCTTTCCTCCGGGGCTGCCTTCGGAGTGTCCGGAACTTCTGCGGCGCTCTCGCTATCACCCTGCGCAGAATCTGAAGACGGCTCTTCCAGGATAGCGGGAGGGAGGTTTGGCTCTTCCTGTCCGGCTGTCATGGGGTTCTCCTGAGTTACTCAAAAAATAAAGGCCCGAAGAGGGGCCTTCCTTGATAAGGAAGCCGGTTTTGGCCGGCCTCCCGCAAAACGCGCTACTTACTGAGGAGGAGCTTCTTAAGCTCAGCAAAATCAGCTGCCATAGGCACGGACAGCACCTTCATGTCAGCCCGGGAGCTCAGCGCCTCCGGCAGGGGCAGATCCATGCCCAGAATGCGATCCACGTTTTCCTTGAACTTGGCCGGAGATGCCGTGCACAGGAAAATGCCGGTATCCCCCTCCTCCAGGGTATTGTCCAAAATCTTCCAGGCAATGGTGCCGTGGGGCTCGGAGGTATAGCCCTTGGCCTTGAGCTCTCTCATAGCCGCCTCGGTTTCCGCATCGGTAAGCCGGCCATAGCCCAGCTCCTTGAGATCCCAGCCCTTGACGCTGAAGAGCTCGGTAACCCGGGGCCAGTTGTTGGGACGGGAGACATCCATGGCATTGGAAAGGGTGGCTACGGTAGGACGGGGATCCCAGGATCCCGAAGCCAGGAAACGGGGCACGGTGTCGTTTACATTGGTGGCGGTGATAAATTTTTTAACCTTAAGTCCGAGAGCCTTGGCGATAAGACCGGCGGTAAGGTCTCCGAAATTCCCGCTGGGCACGGAGAACACCACGGAATCTCTCCTGTCCCGGGGCAGCTGGGCCACAGCCTCAAAATAATAGCAGACCTGAGCCAGGAGCCGGCTGATATTGATGGAGTTCGCGCTGTTAAGGCCAATGCCGTCCCGCACCTCGGGATCGTCAAAGGCGTTCTTCACCAGAGTCTGACAGTCATCAAAGGCGGCCTTTACGGCTACGGTGCGAATATTGCCCCCCAGGGTGCAGAAAAGCTTCTCCTGGAGATTGGAGATCTTGCCCTCGGGATAAAGAATTACCACATCTACGTTAGGAAGATTGTAGAAGGCATGAGCCACGGCAGCTCCGGTATCCCCGCTGGTGGCGGTAAGGATGGTGATCTTTTTGCCCTCCCCCTGAGAAGCCAAAGCGCTCAGGCACTGCGCCATGAAACGGGCCCCGAAATCCTTGAAGGCCAGAGTAGGCCCGTGAAAAAGCTCCAGAGCATAGGTACGGTCATCAACCTTAGAAAGCGGAGCTCCGAAGGCAAAGGCATTCTTAACCAGCTCCTCCAGATTGGGGATCTCATCTCCGATAAGATGGCGGAGAATTTTGCCGGATCTTTCCACGAAAGGCAGATCCAGAAGAGCATCCGCGTCTTCAAAGGGAACGATCTCCTCCGGAAAAAACAGCCCCTGATTGCGGCCCAGTCCCTGTCTTACGGCCTGGGCAAAGGAAACGACCTCTGAGTGATCCTTGATGTTGTAAAGCTTCATGATAATTCCTGTTATTCTTTAGTGCCAAGTCCGGAAAATGACTCCGGACATATCGTTACGGAAACGTCCTGTTCCTGCTGTTCCGCTTCCCGCCGTCAGAGCCAGGCCACAACGGTGCCTTCCTCGCAGATCCGGCAGATGTTGCAGAAGCCGTCATCGTTCTGGATAAAGTTCTGCTTAAGCCATTCCTGTACCTGCTCGGCCTTTTCCAGATCCTTCATCACAATGAATACCGAGGGGCCAGAACCGGAAATGCCCGTGGCCAGAGCCCCCATGGACTGGGCATATTCCCGGACGGCGGCAAAGCCCGGAATCAGCTTCTGGCGATAGGGTTCGGCGATAACGTCCCGGAGCACGGCCGCTGCCAGGAGATCGTCTCCGGTATGGGAGGCCTGCACGAATACCGCAAGCTGCCGGGCAAAGGTGATGGCATCGCTGCGAGAATATTCCTTAGGCAGAATGGAGCGGGCCTCGGAGGTGCTCACCTGAATGCCGGGGTAGCAGGAAACCCAGTACCAGTCAGGGAAGGCCGGCACTCTTTCGCTGATGATATTGCGTTCCTGCACCATGAGCTGAATGCCTCCCAGGTAGCAGGGAGCGGCGTTGTCATAGTGCACGGAGCCGGAGATCTTTCCCTCCAGCTTTCCCATGAGCCGAAGAGCCTCGTCTCTGGTCATGGGATTGTCGTGAAAGGCATCAAGAGCGGCCACGGCAGCCACAATGGAGGAGGCGCTGGAGCCGAGACCGGATCCCACCGGAAGATTCTTGTGGAGAACCATCCTAAGAGGCTTCATGGGGAGCCCCTTCTCCTTCATGAAATCCCGGAAGCCCTCAAAGGCATCGTAAACAATGTTCTTTCTATAATCGGCGGGGAGCTTCCCGGAATACCAGCCGTCACAGGAAAGCTCAAACTCCGCGTTCCCGTCATGAACCTCCACCACGTCTCCCAGCACCTGATCGGTAATGGGCTTAAGAGCGGCCCCCAGAATATCAAATCCCACGCTGACATTGCCTATTGAAGCCGGTGCATATGCGCTGACGAATGCCATATTTAAGCCTCTCTCTTCCAGTTTAATGTACGTAAAATATCGG
>NZ_JBGVBR010000299.1:0-3955 GCF_045225735.1 Succinimonas sp.
TCCCGGGAGCTCCGGGATCGGGCGGTTATTGATCCCAAGCTCTTCTGCCGGGATGCCACCATGTACTTTGCGGAAACTCAGAACGGCGCCATCACCCCCGACAAGTATCAGCAGAAGCTTCCCCTGCAGCTCGAGCTTTATTCTCCCGCTGGCACTCCGGGGATCATTAAGAACTACTGGTCAAACTTCATGGGGATCCGGGGCTACCGGGACAAAAAGGGCGTGATCCGCCCCTACAGCTCCCGCCCCGGTGATTACATCTTCCGGAGCATGAGCTTTTACGGCGAACGGGTGCCGGATCCTGAGAATGCCGTTTTCCGGACGCACTTCCATTCCTTCTGTCCCCTGGATCTCGCATATATCGAGCAGCATCTTCAGGTGAGCTTTGATTATTACCGGAGGTAAGACAGGAGATGAGGGGAGCAGGATACCAGCAGAACACCGGAGCAGGATAACAGCCGAGAAGGGGCGGCCCCGGGCCTAAGCCGGCATTCCGGGGCTTTCGCCTGCCGGAGCCGGAATTCCGGGTGCATTACGAGAACGCATAATTATGGTATAATCTCCGCAAACGGGACGGCATCCCCAGGAGAGACCGGCGGTCTTTCGGCGTAGATTCATGCCGTCCGAAGGATTTTCGGGCTTTTTCCGCGCAGGGGAAAGGGCCCCGGGACGCAAAGCCGTCCCCAGCTTTTTTTCAGGGAGAGATCCGCTTTCAGGAGCCTCTGCCTCATAAAATTCACAAGGAACCCGGGAGGTTATCAGATGGCTGGTGTTTCCAGACCTTGTTATATCGTTGACTGGCATGATATGTCTGCCGCTGATCTTATGGAAAAGATCAAGCCCCTCATGGCAGAGCGAGATTATTCTGTTTTTATCGTAAATGACAGAAATTCCGAGGACGAGCTTACCAATCTGAAAAAGATTATCGGCCCCTTCAAGCAGATTATTCTGATCCAGCGTCTCTCTGATTCCGCTCCCTATGCCGCAATTTCCGACGGCTTCCGCGAAGCCAACAGCAGAGGCTTTTCCCATGCTTATCTGTGGGTGCCGGAATGCCAGTTTGCCTACGAGGACATCAAGGCCATGTGGGGGCTGGCTCAGGAGCATCCCGAAAACATCATTTCCGGAGTAACCCGTCTGGATGCGGAACCCCGCACCAGAAGAGAAAAGATCAAGCTTAACTGGTACAAGAAGGATCTCAAGGTTATCCGCAATTTCGATTTCGAGGCCCCGGTGCGCATTTATCCGGTGGCCATTGCCTATGAGTGCATGCAGAAGCACGATCTGGGCATGGTGATAAATTTTCATGCCGAGCTCTTTATCCGTCTCTGCTGGGCCGGACTCCATTACTCCATGAAGGTGGCCCGTCCGACGCATATCGCTGAAAGACCGCCGGAACCTTCCAAATTTTCAGACTGCGTGAAGGAGTTCCGGAATCAGTTCAATTTCTATTATGAGAGGATCGCTCATAAGAAGGACGTGGCGAATAAGCAGCTGTTCTGATTTCCGAAGCCGGCAGGGATCCCCGGAGCAATGATATCGGGTGAGGCTTGCCGGTTTTTTTGTGTTTAATCATTTTGACTCCCCATGGCGGCATTTGGGGCGGTGTTTCCTGAGACCATGATTTACTGCACTGACTTGGATGGTACCCTCATTCCCAACGATATGTCGGTAACCTCGTTTTTTTCAGTTAACCTGAAAAACCCTCTGATGCTGATCCCCTCCCTGTGGTGGCTTATCAGAAGCGGCGGCAGAAGAGAGGTGCTCAAGTTTTACATTGCGAGAAGATACGCCTTTGATCCCGCGAAGCTTTCCTGGAACCGGGAGGTTTTGGACTTCCTCAGGGAGCAGGCCGCAAATCCGGAGAACGAGGTTTACATTGTTTCGGGAAGCGCCGATGCTCTGGTTAAGAAGATTGCCTTTTACCACGGCTTTTTCCGGAACGGCTTCGGCACCAATCCCGAGGTCAATCTGGTGGGCAAAAACAAGCTGGCCTATCTCCGGAGACGCTTTCCAGATCAGGAGATCTGCTACATCGGAAACTCCCGGACGGATCTCCGGGTCTGGGAGGGGGTATCCTCGGGCATGGTGGTATCCGATAACCAAAGGCTTATCGAGGAGGCCAAGTCAGTGACACGGATCGACCGGGTATTTCCGCCGAAATGGGAGAAGACCGGATCCCGGAGAGCCCCCGCATGAAGCCAGCCATCACCATCACCCTGATGGAACGCCGGGGCCAATGTCCCTGTCATCACGGTCATAAGCCCGGAGACTCCTTTGATTTTGACCAGGATCGGGGGCGGCTCTGTCCCATGGCCATGCACGTGGCCTTTGTCTATGCCGACATCCTCCGGTACGGCGGCCGCATTCCGGGAGAACCCCCGGGAACCGCCCGGTTCTGCTGTCCGGATCCCGATACCATGAACGTCTTTAAGCTGGAGACCCGGCCTGCGGGATCCCGCCCCGCCGGAAGCCAGTCCCAAGACTCTCTTAAGGAAGCCCCGGAGATAAACACTCCGGAAATAGAAGCCCCGGAAAAGTGAGCGGAAGCCCGTCCCGCAATCGCAAATTCCCCGGCTTTCAGGTTCCGGAATCCATCCTCATGATTAACCGCGCCAGAGAAAACTTCTTCGCCGTATTTGCCATAATTCTTCACTTCACGCTGAGACGGCTTTTAACTAAATGAATGTGCTTTAAAACAGAGCCATTTTTATACAGCAGACGTTGAACAGGGGGACGTTTCTGAAAATCAGCACGTTTGTGCTGTTTGTGTTCCATATATTGACTTTTTGCACCTGTTAGTAGTACATACTTGGGCAATAAAGAGAGGAGAAATAATTATGGCACAGGCTACATTCAGCGTTCACATGGATGAAGTATTAAAGAAACAATTTGACAGATTATGTCAGGAATTCGGGATGAATGCTTCCAGTGAGTCAGATGTCACGAGAGAAGAGACAATGCAGGCATTTTTGGCATTACGGGAACAAGCCAAAAAAAATGGAGTTGCAGACATGACTTTGGATGATATCAATAAGGAGATCAGTCTTGCCCGAATAGAGACTGGAGTGTGATCTTTTATGCGGTTACTGACACCAACGTGCTTGTTTCGGCATTGTTATCAGTAAGGATGATGCTGCCACAGTTAGGTGTTTCGTGAAGTAGTTGCCGGTGAGATTAGGAAAAAATGCTGGAAAATCTTTTGGAAGAATTAGATCGGTTAGAACTGGCGAAATATTCATCTCTCCTTATCAATCTTTATCAAGATGATGATGTGTACACGGCTGAAGCCTGTTTGGATGATGAAGAATTAATCATCGGTCGTGATAATCCTTTTTTTATATGCGACTCAGGACTTCCCTGGGAAAAGGTATTAAAGGAAGCAGGAAAGATACTGAAAAAATACATCAAGGATAATCAGGATAAATACAAGCATTTTAAGTCGATTTCGTACGGATTTGCTGACGGCGATGAATGCTTTATAAAAAAACACGTAAAAAAACACCGGCCTGCGCATTATTCTGCTGAGGATTTTATGAGTTTTCCGCCAGAGAAGCTGTACTGCTGGCTGACTGTATATTCCAACGAGAATCTGAAAAACAAGCATGGCAGGGAAATTTTCGAGCTCGATTATAAAAATATGACTGATGAGGAGAAGCAATACTGGAGTAAACTGCTGGCGGAAAATTTTAATTACGAGAAGTATTATGATGAGTGACAGTCTGGTATGGAGTTTTTTCTGAATGCGCCTTTGCTCCGGTCAGTCTTTTTCCTGACGGATTCCTTCGCTGCTGGCATTTGCCCTCGTATAGACGTGCCAGCGTTGTATGCAACCGGAAAGGGAACCTGGCCGAACAGGAGAGAGGTGATTGATGGCAGCGCTGGCTGTTTATGGCGGCTGCGATTTACAGGCTGCAATAGCAGAGAGGCGGTGCCTTTGCTAAAACCGCAGCGC
>NZ_JBGVBR010000300.1:0-3491 GCF_045225735.1 Succinimonas sp.
AGATTGTCTAAGCTGTTTGTTAAAGAACTTCCTGCTCGTGCTGAGCAAGTGATGCGAATTTTATAGTTTTCTGATTTTCTGTCAACAGATTTTTTGATTTTTATCAAAAAAACTCAAAAATAGCCTTTTCACCCTGCCAATTTGGTTATTTTTTAACCACGAACCCTGATAACAGGCAGTTCGTCCTCTTTGGCTGATTTTTGCTGATCCTGGTTCCGCTCTTCATTATCCTCAATCGCATTGTCATACATCTCTTCACTGTTGTTTCCGGATGTATCCATATTCTGAGAGAGTTCTCCGCCAACATCATCCTGTGATTTAGTTTGTGTTTCAGAGTACGCATCACTCTCAACACTTTCTGATAACTCAGTTTCCGCGCCGGCTGCGTTTTCAGCCAGAGACGCTTCTTCCGTTTTCCCTTTTTTCTTGGATTTCTTGTTCTTCTTTTTCTTTTCTTCCTTCACCACCGGCCGTGCCAGAGACGGAAACAGGAAAATAAAAAATCCTTCTACGGTCAAGTGTTTAAACCATCTCACTATCCAAAGCACGCACATCAGTATAATGCCGGTTATTACTGCCTTTTCCTTCAGCGCCAGAATATCCACGCTGGTAAAGTACGGAGCAAGCTCATGAGTCTCCACAAACTGCACCATCTGCTTGGGAAACACAATGGCAGTAACAAAAAAGAGATTTCCCAGCACAGAGCAGAACACGCCATATCTGAATGCCGGAGCTACAAAGCAAAATATCAGTCCGCCCAGAAACAGGGTCAATCCTGCATAGGTAAAAAAAGTTTGAATAATTTCAGCCATAACAAAGATCTCTCAATAACCTTGCAGATTATAGCCTAAATCACGCCTGCTCTGCTCTTAACATTGCTTAATGCAGCGGGAATATTACCGCGATCCTAATGCGCGGAGGCTTTCAAACATCTATAATCACATCAGGAACAAACCTTCGCGGTAATTTTCACCACGTTTAACACAGGAGCCTTCTTGCAGATGATTTTACACTGGAACGCAGATCCTGCCGCATTTACAATTCCTTTCCTGGGAGACTACCAGATCAGGTGGTACGGCATGCTGTTTGCGGCTGGGTTTATTCTGGGTTATCTTGCTATAAGCCGTTTTTTCAAAAGGCACCGCTACCCGGACAATGATCTTGATAATCTCCTTTTTTATATGTTCATGGGCACTGTCATCGGAGCTCGCCTCGGACATTGCATCTTTTATCAGCCAGACTATTATCTGGAAAACCCTCTGGAGATCCTGAAAATATGGAAGGGCGGTCTGGCAAGCCACGGCGGCGGCATCGGACTGGTGATCGCCGTGCTGATTTTCTCTGCAAGATACAGCTACAGATTTCTGCCTCTAGCCGACCTGCTCTGCATTCCTACAGCATTTGAAGGCGTAATGATTCGTCTGGGTAATTTTTTCAATTCGGAAATTGTCGGCAAGGCCACTGACGGAAGCTACGGGGTGGTGTTTGAGAGGCTGAACGAAAATTTTCCCCGACATCCGGTTCAGCTCTATGAAGCAGCCGCCTATCTTTCGATTACCGCTTTTCTGATTGTCTGCTACAAATACGTCAGAAAACGGGGCTCCGGTCTGATTCTGGGGCTTTTTCTGGTAACTATATTCACCGTAAGAATTGCTCTGGAACATTTCAAACCGGAACAGGCAGACTACAATCAGGATTCTTTCCTTACCGTCGGTCAGTACCTGAGCATCCCCTTCATTATCGCAGGAGTCATTCTTATCGCTCTTTCCCTGTTCTCCGCTAAAACCGGTAGCAGCGAAATCACAGAAAGACGGCTCCCTGAAACCAATAAAGCTGAATCCTGACAGCTTCTGTAAAAACAGGACTTTTACGTTTATCGGCCTGCCTTTGCTTTCCGGAGTTCCGCACCAGAGATCGCCGGCAACAGGACAGGCTTCCGAATGCACGGATTTTTTTTGACCAAAGGCTCACATTTTAAGGACGCTCTGATGTTAGAGTGATAGCGATCACTATTGTCAATCCTTAAAGATAGTAAAATAAGTCATGTTTTTAGCACCTAAAACAGTTGTTGGTTTTAACTGTATGCCTGAGGATATTTACATATATGGCTAAAGTACTCATTCTCCCTGATTATAACGGGCAGGATTTGCCTTCAGAAGGTCTCGATCGTTACGAGCATGTTTATCTGGTTACTGAGCAGCAGGAAAGTCTCCCTATTCCTGTGGTTATGAAATTAATGAAGATCATGCAGCAAAGCCATGTAAACATTGAATTTTTAGAGCTCTCTTATAATTCAGAAACCGAGTTTATCCTCAGCATGGCTTTCCTGGTAGCAAAGATGAATATGGCAGAGCCTGATATTCAGGTTACCTTCGTGACTGAAAACCTGCTTTTTGACACCCTAGTTGCCACTGCCAAGCAGAACAACTTCAAGGTTCAGAGAGCCAAGGGCTTTAATTCACCCAGTGCCATTCCTTCCGGCCCCAGCGAAGTTCAGAAGCCGGTTCAGCCTTCAATTGTTCAGAACAGCAAACCCATGGCGCAGCCTAAGCCTGTTCCGGAAAAGGCTGTTGAGCAGGAAGAACAGCCGAAAGAGCCTGCTAAGAAGAACAATAACCAGCGGCTTATTTCCTCTCTCCTTAACGGAAACAAGTAAATCGTTTTTTGTCACTCTTTGTCGCATCCCTGCGTTTCTCATGACGCGGGGATTTTTTTACTCTATTTGTCAATATTGCAGTTTGGGCCCGATTTATTGCCGCTGATAACTGATAAAATCAGGAAGTTCTCTGTAAGGTCAATGGCAATCTATTATGGCTCAAGACAACGTTATCTGTACCCTGAATCTAAGTGAATATACTCCTATAAGCGTTGAAGGCAGCGCGGTGCCTGATTCTGTCATGCGCCTGACAATGTTTATCCAGAAATCTCTCTATCAGGACGCCACACAAAGCCAAAGAGCAGTATCCACTTTTGCCATTCCGGTAAGCTCCAAAGAAGGCATAAGCTGGCATATCCCCAAGGTTTTCGGAACCAAATTTCTGGTGGAACCGCTGGAGTCTCTTTCTGAGGATGAACAGGTGTTCTACCTGCTGGAAGTCTGCCGGGTAATCAAAGAATTGAAGGATCGCTGCCAGAAAATTCTTTCCGATAATTCATCTGTTTTTTCTGAAAAGATTCTGGCCCGTTTTTTCTACGACAACGAGTCCCCGGATCATCTTGGCGCCGCTCTCTATATTCCTGATACCAGTCATATTTACATAGTTAATGATCGGCCCATTATTGTCGGCTGGGGCTTCCAAAAAAAATCAGCCAACTGGAAACGAGATCGCTGCAATATTTACAAGGTGGTGGAACAGGCTTCAGATCAGGATTTTTTTGACACCCTGGAATATTTCAGCTACGTAATGCGGCCCCCGGTACTAACCAAGGAATCAGAAGAAAAAATCCTTAAAAGAATTGCTGCCAAAAAGTCCAAGAGCGAAACCGCAATT
>NZ_JBGVBR010000301.1:0-2297 GCF_045225735.1 Succinimonas sp.
ATAAAGAGCTTACTCAGGCGGAAACCGACACTCTTCTGGAAGCGAGCGGGATTTTTAAGGATGACGACTGGCTGGATAATCTTACGAGCCTTCTCGAGAATAATTACGGGCCCTCGTTTTCCATGCACCGCTATGACGCCGCAGAAAAGCTTACCGAAGCAAAATCTCTGAAGGAGATGCTCCGCATTGCTAATGAGATGACTGAGGAGCAGAAAGAGCAAGCTGCCAAACTGGTCGGTGAATTGGAGCAGATCTGTCCGGAATTCTTTAAAATCAAGTTTAAAGCGATTGGCGATTATCACGGTGGTATGCTTGCCGGAGCTGAGAAAACAGCTGGAAAGATCATGGATTTTTTTCGGACATATCTGGCAAATGCAAATAAAGGCGGTAAAAAGCTGCTGGATTATATGGAGGCCAATGTCTACAAAGTAAGCACTGACGACTTCAAAAACGTGAGAAAGAACCCGGATGTTATGAGGCAGATCAGCGCTATTGAGAATATTATAAAAAATTCTGTTTCTATTAAGTCTCTGGTTTACGACAAGGTGCTTACCCGGGCCTCCGAAATTTTGGAGCAGAAGAAGGATATTGAAGGTTTTCTCTTTCAGAATGACCTCCTTTCCCGCCTTAAGGCCGCCTTGATTAAGCAGGATCAGGGAGAGGATACCGGCATTCCCGGCCTGAGCTCCTCTAAGATTCTCCGGGAAGCCATCCTTGAAGATTATCCCGTGGCCATCATCGATGAATTCCAGGATACGGATCCCATTCAGTTCTCCATCGTAAGTCAGGTCTATCTCAATTACTTCAAAGACAATCGGGACGCAATTCTGACCCGGGAGCATCAGGCGCCTGACGAGAAACCCTGGCCGAATATTCAGGGCTTTTACATTATCGGCGACCCCAAGCAGAGCATTTACCTGTTCCGCGGCGCTGACGTGAGCTGCTACAACGATGCCGTAAGGGGGATCGGGAATTTCTGGGGCGAGAACGACCCGAACAAAAAACATCAGGGCACCCTGGGCACCAATTTCCGTTCCAATCCGGTTCTGGTAGGTCAGGTAAACAGCCTCTTCGAAAGCCTGTCGCAGGATTTGGCAGATTCCGGAGACAGCGACAGTGCGGCCAGTGACGAAGCTTTGGAGGAAAGAAGCTTATCGGCTCCCAAACACGATGACGCCGCTGATTATCATGCCGCCTACGTGCGCGGAAAGAGCTGGCAATTTTCTCCGGTGAAATCCGTTATGGAAATACCGGAGAAAAGGGACGAACCGCAAACGTTCCTGGTGCTCAGGACTCCTGAGAGCAGTGACGGCAAAGCCGAAAATCCGAATGCCGGACATCCGAAAACCGAAAATCCGAAAACCGTTATTCCCGCTCCGTTAACGTTCTTCTATCATGACTTTTCCGACAGCAAAGACAGCGTTAACGCCCCCGCCATGCGCCGGGAGCTTGCGGCATCCTGCGCCCGGGAAGTCGTTACGGTGCTTAATCATGGCTGGCTATTCAAAAGCAGGCTCGCTGACTTAACCGTTCCCCCGGACAAATTGGATGAGCCGGTGAAGCTTTCTGACATTGCGGTGCTGGTTTCCGGCAAAAAGGAGGCCAAATGGATTTCCGCAGAACTGGCCAGGTACGGCGTGCCGGCGGTATACACCTCAAACCGGATGAGCATAACCGAGACGCTGGAGTTTGAATCGGTGTACAACCTGATGGAGGCTTTTCTGAACCCCAAGGATAACGAAAAGCTGCGTTTCCTGGTTTCCAGCAGCTTCTTTAACTATACGGCTCAGGATATTTCGGAAGAACTCAGCAATGGTTTCGAGGACATTTCCGCCGCGCTGGCCGAAGGCGTTGCCCGCTGGCGGGACAATGACTTCATGTCGGCGTACTGCTTCTTTACCAAAGAGCTCGATATTATTAAAAACCTTTCTCAGGTAATCGGCGGCGATGCCATTATCACCAATCTCAATCAGGCGGCGGAAATCGCCCAGAGCCTTTCTGCCCGGGCTTCTGCCTTTGACGGCATTGTGTCTCTCTACCGCAGACTCATGGACGAACCGGAAAGCGATGAATCCTCTCAGGAGATGTCAGACTATTCCATAAGAGCCGGCGGCAATGAGAACGTCATCAGGATCACCACCTACCACTCCTCCAAGGGCCTGGAATACAACATTGTGTTTATGCCCTACGCCGGAATCTGGAAAACCACAAAAAAAGCCAAGAAAGGCGGCTTCAGTCCGGTGTCTTATCTTGACAGCGATGCTCCTGAAGGAGAGGGGAGGCTCCGCTATGACATT
>NZ_JBGVBR010000302.1:0-2350 GCF_045225735.1 Succinimonas sp.
ATGGTGGGGAAAGGAATGGCTTGCATCCCTGACTAAAATCGATAATGCCAACCGGATTCCCCGCGGAAAAACTTATGCCAATACCGGTAAGGTATTGGATCTTACTATTACTGAAAATGTTATTTCCGCAAAGGTTAAAGGTCACTATGCTTCATCCTACAGGATTACTATTACGGTTCCTCAGGTATCTGCCAATGACATGGAAAAACTGATGGATCTCATTATGACGAAGCCGAATATTATGGCTTCTCTGTCAAATAGAATACTTGATCCTGATCTTCTTGATATTGCTTCGTCTCTTGATATCAGTATATTCCCGAGACAGTGGCGAGATCTGGAAATGAATTGCAACTGTCCTGATTTTGCCGTGCCGTGCAAACATATTGCCGCTGTTATATACATGATGAGCATGGAGATTGACCGGGATCCCTTTGTACTTTTCAGAATGCGCGGTATAGATTTGCTCAAGGAACTTAAGAACCGCAAGATTAATCTGGATAGGGCTATGGAGGTCAGTGTTCCTAAATGGAACGAGATATCCGGATTTTCCGGCCATGATGATAAGCGACATGAATGTGAATCTGGACTGCCGACAGATGAAGAAACTGATGATGAAAACTGCAGCACCGGTTTCCTGGAGGATACTTCCGGAAACAGTGAGGAGGAAAACCGTCTTCTGAGTATGCTGGACAGGCTTTCCTTTGAACCGGTACCGAATCTTTTCGAAGATCTTATGAATCTGCTGCCGGAAAGTCCTGCTGGTTATGTTTTCGGGAATTTCAGAAGTAAATACGGCAAACTGCTTCAAAAAGCCGCTAAAAAAGCCAAAGCCGTATTAAAAAATACGGATATAGGCGAAGATGCTTTCAGGCATCTTCGTCCAGGAGTAAATGTTTTTCCGGAAATCACTGAGAAAAATGAAAACGTGGTTACGGCCGGCAGTCTGATTTCTAGTGATACCGTCAATAAAACGGTTTTAAAAAGATGGAGTAAAAAACGTCAAAGCTACGCTGATGAGTATGTAAATCCCGTTCAGAAAAAAGGCATGGATGCCGTTAATGCGGTCATGGCATACACCGGTTGCGGTATTCTGGTAAATCACGATATCACTGACAGAGTATCCGGACTTCCAGGAATACCTGGTTCGGAAGTGATTAGCTCCTGCTATTCTACTGAGGAGGAAATCTGCCTCAGACTTTACTATATTGCCCTCAAGCTGGTGGTTTCAGGTGCGATTATTCCTCAGATTATAAGGTTTGAGCCGGAATACGGTCTGATGATTAAACAGTTAAGACTTATAAAAGATGAGTCTTCCGATGCTGTATCCTGCCGTTGGATTCCGGCACTGCTTTCTCCTGATGTCAGAGCTTTATGTACCAGGACCGGTAATATCCTGAAGGGCTTTTCCAGAAAAATTGTGGCCGTAGAGGGAGATGCGGAACCGTCAGCACTTTTTATCGGAACCACAGCCATCGGCTACTTTGTTTCGAATATCATTCAGGACACCTATTTTGATGAGTACGATAAAACCTACTCGGATGATATTGTATTTGATCTTCTTTTTGATACTCCCGGTGCCGCTATTGCCTATAACGGTCTGCTTCCTGAATACACCAGTTTGGAAAAATGGCTGGTTTCCTTCCATCTGCTTGACGGGGATATGGTTCCGCTTATTTCGATTACTGAATCTTCTGCCGGTGAAAACACGGCGGAGCACGGCTCTGCCAAAGCCGAAGGGACATCAGCCGAAATGGCGGATGATGCGGTAAATGTTTATTTTTCTCTGAGTTTAAGTTCCAAAAGTCATGGAAATGAGGCTGTTCCTCTTGCCAGAGTGCTGGCGAACCCAGCCGATCCATGTTATTTTGATGTTCTGAAGCTTTCCGGAAAGCTAACATTCTGCTGTCCTGCACTGAATACTCTGCTTAATACCGGTAAGGATAGAATAAAACTTTCCATAAAGGAGCTGGAAGAACTTCTTATCAGCTCTCTTCCTCTTTTAAAGATCATCGGCTGCCGGATTGTCATGCCGAAAAGCATGCAGAAGCTTCTTAAACCGGCAGTGAAGATGAAGATCTCCTCGTCAGGGATGCCGGGTGGAAGCTTAAGCTTTATCAATCTTAAAAAGATACTGTCCTATGACTGGGAGTATACGGCAGGGGATCTGGAGCTTTCACCGGACGATTTTGCCGGGCTTGTCGACAATGCCGAAAAACTTGTTCGTTTCAAGGGGCGGTACCTTTATTTTACCGCTGATGATGTTAAGAATCTCCTTAAGCAGAAGAAACAGACGGAAAAGGCTGTTTCCGGCAATGCACTGGTGCTGGCCGCCATTACCGGAAGTTTTTCC
>NZ_JBGVBR010000303.1:0-14401 GCF_045225735.1 Succinimonas sp.
AAAATAGTTTAAGTCCATTATTGAATTTAGTTGTAACCGTTATATATTTGTCAGCTTCATTCTCTAACGATTTAATAATAGATATTGTGTTTTGATTGATTATGCTGTATGATTCTTTACTGTCTTTATCAGATAATTTGATATTAACAAAGCTTTTGCAAATTATGATTAAATTTGCAAAGAATGAGTTGATGGTCTTAGTAAATTCGTTAAATATTGTTTTTATGGATAAATTAAAGTCGTTGTCTAGGTTATATTTTATTTTTATGTACTCTGTCAAATTCTTTCTTAATTCATTATTAGATACCTTAATGTATAGCAATCTGCCTTTGCTTAAGTACAAATAGTACATCAAATTAATAAGTGTGTGTTTTGCTGATTGGCATAATGAATTATTAATCGATATTAACGGAACCAGAACAGGTTTGTCAAAGTGAATTATTAAATTGGTTTTATCCTGAGAAATGCCGGGAGAAAAAAGGTCGTGTTTTTTTATTTGTTCTTTGAGCCAGTTATCTACAGATTTTGTTAAATCATTGTATTCTTTATAATCAAGTGTCGCAAATAATGGTAGTAATGTTGTCATGTATTTGATAAATGAATCTTCGTTAGGCTTGTCCTGGTCACAATTAATTGCCTGAAAAATATTGATTTTAAATATAAATTTTAATGAGATTAGATATTTAAATAAAAAATCTGTGTACAGCTTTATGTTGTGTGTATGATTTTCCTCTGGTAATTCTTTGTTAAAAATACGAGAGACTGTAATTAAATGCTGACCGTCAACCGAATCTAGGTATTCTTCCATAAAAACTGATAGATCTTTTTCGTCGTAGAAAGGTAAGTAATGCAAACTTTCATTAAGTGAAACAAGATTAAATAAATAATCTTTCAGAGTGTGAGGTCCTATTGGGTTATGGCGGCTAAATTCTTTTGTTTTTATATAAATATCATATGAATCAATGTATTCGTGAAATAGTTTGTGGGTATTTTTGTTTCTATCTTTGTTTGTTTTATAAAAAGTGCTGAACGTCGAGATGCTGTTTAAATCATGAACATTGTTATTATAATAATCTTCAATTATGGAATTTTTTGAAAATTCTTTTAGCAAAAGAGTTGAGGCTGTGGCAATATCAGTTTTATCAACTGTTTGAGGAGTGTTTGATAAAATATGAGATTTGTTTTCATTTTTAAGATCTATAATATAATAGCCATATACTACTTCAGGATGTTTAATTTCAATATTTTCATAAGTATTATCGTTTGCAGATTCTTCAATGTTGATTTTGTTTTCGCTTGTTATCGTTCCTTCTATAATTGCAGACAACGGTAATTCTACAGGCTCTGGCTTGGCATTGGTCAGAATGCTGAGCTTATCATCTGTAATTCCGGTGCAGGTTCCCTCAAACGGCATTTCCTGACCGAAGAAATTTACGGTCACCTTAACCTTGTCATTAACCTGAAGCTCCTTTAGAAAAGCGTCATCCTTATCCATTCGTTATCGTCCTGTACAAATGAAGTAAATCGATTTACGAAAAGCATTGCCGAGCAGGGCTGTTTCAATTCTAGCAGTTTCAGCTGATGCTTCTTATACCTGTGCTCCTAATATGTGAGATGACAGGGATCTATTCTGGCAATTTTCGTAACCCGTCTTTCATCAGCACAAGGACATCTTAATCACCCGATTAGGCACATTCCTCTGGCTGACCGCCTAATGACTTCATAACAAATCGGCAAACAGCTCAGTACTGATATCCGTCCTTAGTCCAGTGCTTTAATTCCGCCTCTATATTTTCAGACCATTCTGTCTTTCATCGACTGATTTCCAATCATCATTACCTCTCTTTTGTTCCTGACTCTAATTCAATTTGAGTTTTTCCGACCTTCCTCCACATGGAATCTCATGATTTCCTGTTCATTGAGTGGCTTCGGTTACGATGTAACGCATAAGAGTAAGGGAGGCATTGATTGGGCTTCACCTTCACTATTCAGAAATCCCTCATCACCAAAACTACCCCCACGTTCGCCAGAGTTTCCGGAAACCTCTCCCCTCAAAACATCTCCCTCTGGTGCAGAATTCCCATTCTTGGCCTCCCAGAATAAACGTTAATTTTTGAACACTCACCGCAGCTCCTCTTTCGGCTACTTTTTCCGGAAATTCCTCATCTTAGGGAGGTCTCCCGATTCCCCCGTAAACCCGCATGGCGTAAGCGTTTCATGGGCTTTTCCCAGTCCTGTCTCAACCGTGTTTTCGCGGCGGGAATGATAGTATAAAATATATCCGAATACCACTTGTAAAAATAATGCAAAACATTTGTCACAGTTCAGAATCGGTGACTTGTATTAACCCTAAAACCACTCTAAAATTGAAATGTCACTCCCCAAGTGACTGAAGTTTTGAATGTCACTCATGATTTGGATTACAGCCCAAAGATAGATGCGGTTATACACTAAATAAGTCACAAATGTATGCGGATCCACTTCGGGTAAATTTGGCCCCCCGAAAACCGGGGTTTTAGGCCGTATTTGTGAAGATTGTCACAAAGCGAGTTTTGCCCCTCATCGGGCCCCAGAAAGAACATGAAACAGGGGTGATTTCTCAAAATTCAAAAGAAGGAGGACACAAAGAACCAGATAAGCAGAATCGTACGCCGGGCATGCGGCGCTTAGCATGCGCGAGTTAATGTCACTTTCCATTAGCAGTATTAAGAGGTTTTAAATGGGAGATATCAGCATTATCGCCAGAAGGCTTGAGGGCGGAACCAGGGTGCAGTTTGGCTGGAGCGGCAACGGGGGCTATTTCAGCGCGGTGGGTTCCCGTCTGCTCCGCTGGTACAATGATCCGAAGCAGGTTGAGTATCTTTTCGGGCTGGGACAAATGCGCGCCATTGGGGTTCCCGGCAGCGAGAACGGCGGCGAGTCTCGGTTCTTATCAAATCAGCCGGATGGTCAGCCTCACTGGCTGGGCCGCTCGGAACGGGAGATTTTCAGTAAAATCTGTTTTACCGATTACGGGTACTTCTACGATCTGGACAACACCTGGTATTACGTTAAGCCGGGGCCTTTTTGCATTAAGATTCCGCTTGTCTATATCGTTCATCATCTTGATGACAGTTACATGGAGTTTGATGAACTTCATCGCATCAGCGTCAAGCTCCTCCAGTACATACTCGGCGAGTACCGGGAAAGCGATCCGGACTTTCAGAAATTCCTTGCGGACAATTTTTCCAAATCCCCTGAGGAGATCCTTAAGGATATACTTTCCTCAAACTACCTCTTTTACCGGTTTTCCCAGCATTATGACCGTATCCGGGATTATCTGGACAACTGGGTGGTGGCAAAGCCCAAGGACGACATGTCGGATATCACCGGATTTGTCCTGAAGCGCCGTAATGATGAAGAGCGGATCGAAACCATAAACTGGTAATAAAACCCGTGCCATCTGAGAAATCCTGCTGCGGCGGGATTTTTTGCTTCCGGAGCCGCAGAAATGGAAAGGAATCAAAAAGACTGTTTCTTTATCATCCCGGTCCCTTATCCTGCTCCTTTTGCCAATTCTCATCTCCGCCTTTGTTTTGTCGCATCTCTTTTCTGATTCGCCTCGTTTTCCCATGGTTTCATCAGCTCCCGGCCGTCTTTTTACCCCGGAACCTGCATTTAATGTTACAGATCCCGGTAAAATCCTGTAATATACGCCTTGCATTCAGGAGCAGTTCTCCTGCTGTTACCGAGACCTGAACCTGAGATGAGTATTTAAGAGGATTCCCAGTGAAGCCGGCATAACTTCCTTAGAGCCGGCGTTTGACTTAGATTTGCTAGCAAGGACTTTTTAGAAATGGAAGAGAATCTGGAGACAGTGAATTACTTCAAGGATTTTGTCAGAAAACAGAATGAACTGAAGGCTGATTTCAAGCGCGTTTCCAATGATGTATTGCTTTTTATCTCGCGTCTTGAGAATTTGAATAACGAGTTCCGTCATCTCCCGGAGCGGGTGGATCAGGAAAATGCGGGGGTAACCGCTCAGTTTCAGAAGGTGATTGACAACAGAAAAGCTAAAATGACCCCCGTAACGCCAAATCTCGACGATGCCCAGGAAATCAAAAAGCTTAATGATATTATTGTCAGACAGGGCTGGACCATACAGGGGTTTATCAAAGCCATGGACATTGCTTCCCGCACCTTCTATAAAAAGGTGGAAACCCATTCCTTCAGCCTGAAGGAGCTCAATTTCATCCGTGAGCATCTGGCCCTTACCGATGAAGAGTTCATGAAGATCTTTTTTACCTGAGTTTTTGGGTGAGGATGCTGTTTCCGGTTTTCCGGTAAGGAAGCTGGCCTAAATCAGGAATTTCTGAAATTCGCCGGGTAACCTGCGGATTTCCCCGAGGGAGCTTATGGCTCCCTTATTTCATTCCGTGCTGCGGCGTTCCTTCTGTCATTATGTCCCTTCTGCCTGTTTGCCTCATTGCTCTTTGCTCCTTCATTCCCCTCTGTGCCGCTGCCGCTTTTGTGAGTGTTTTCAAAAACATAAACTGCTCTCCGGCTTTCTTTTTGTTTTTTGGCGGATTTTCCCCCATTATCTTTTGTGAAGAGGCCCGGAAACCGGGGCAGGGGACTTTTTTCGCAAAGCCGCAAATAGCTGCCGGAAACGATATCTTATAAGCTGTCGCAGCATGAACTCTATGGTTTGGCACGTCAGCCGCAAAGTTCCCCTTATTCCTGATTCCGGACTTTACTTTCTTGTCCCGTAAGTTCATTCCTGCTTGCCGGAGCAGATCAGGGTTTCCGGCAGCATTTCCCGTTCAGGAGATTATATGTCCAAAGTCCTGCTTCTTAACGGCAGCCCCCACAAGAATGGCTGCACCGCCACCGCTCTTCAGGAAATGATCCGCGTGTTAAATGATGAGGGCCTGGAAACAGAGCTTCTCGAGGTGGGCGGGAGGAGCATCCGGGGTTGTATTGCCTGCAATAAATGCCGCGAATCGGGACAGTGCGTTTTTCGGGACATGGTTAATGAGACCGCTCCGAAGCTCGCCGCGGCAGATGGTCTTGTGGTGGGATCACCGGTTTATTACGGATCCCCCAACGGCACTCTCATTTCCTTTCTGGATCGCCTTTTCTACAGCACCAGCAAGATCTCCAAGCATCTTAAGGTAGGAGCCGCAGTGGTATCCTGCCGGAGAGGCGGGAATACCGCAAGCTTTGACGTCCTTAACAAGTACTTCACCATCAGCAGCATGCCCGTGGCCTCTTCTTCCTACTGGAATCAGGTGCACGGCTTTGCCGCTGATGATGTGAAAAAAGATTTGGAAGGGCTTCAGACCATGAGAAACCTGGCTCGGAATATGGCGTTTATGATAAGAGCCATTGCCGCCGAAAAGGAAAGATCCGGAATGCCCGAGCGGGAAACCGCCGCCTTTACCAGCTTTCCCGACGGGAAATAGCGAGGATCTGATTTTCGGGAAAATTCAGTCCCGGACTTTTTATTCCGGCAGAGGGAGCATCGTTTATTTCCCGCTTTCCTGCATTGCTGCCGGTAAGTTTGTTTGCCGCTGGCGTTTTGTTTTTTCAGCCGGCGCTTTTGCTTTCACCACAAGGAGACCTAACCATTATGGATTTCAAGTACGTTGTCTCAGGAAGATATTCCTGCAAGAAGTTTTCCGATACCCCCGTTCCCTCTGACAAGCTGGAAGCCGTGCTTATGGCCGGCCGTCTCGCTCCCACCGCCAAGAACCTTCAGGAGCAGCATATCTATGTCCTGACCGCCCCGGAGCATCTTGCCAAGATCGATGCCGTAACTCCCTGCCGCTACGGCGCTCCCATGGTGCTGGTGGTAGCCTTTAACCGGGACAACGTTTTTGTTTATCCCGGCGGAAAACGCGATTCCGGCATTGAGGATGCCTCCATTGTGGCCACTCACATGGTTCTGGCTGCTTATGATGCCGGCCTTGACAGCTGCTGGGTCAACTTCTTTGATCCGGATGTCCTTAAGGAGTCTCTGGGCCTGCCGGAAAATGAGGAGATCCTGATGCTCATGGATCTGGGCTTTGCCGCTGAGGGAGCAGGGCCTCTGGCAAACCATAACCGCAGAAAACCTCTTACGGAAACCGTTACCTATATGTAGAATAGCGCGGTTCGGTAACAGCCGGGAGAGGCCGATTCTTAAAAGACCGCGGGGAGCTTTCAGGAAGAAGGAGGGGAACGATATGGATTACAGCGGGAAATTCGCTGGAACGGGGGCTTCGGACAGCACCGGGGCTGCCGCGGCAAAGACGGTTACCATTGAGCTTTACGGAAAAAAGTACTTCTTCCAAAGCAGCCGGCAATGCTGTGATTTCATTGACAAACTGCTCAGTGAAGAGCGGCTTCGCGAGCTCCGCTTGCTTGATGCCATGTACGGCGAAGAGCTGAAGGAGCTCTCCCGGGATGGCGGCATCAATGTGTATCAGCACCTCCGGGATATTGTGGCTGAGTTTGTTATCATCGATGAGTATGTTTTTCAGGATGAGGCGGCGTTTCAGAGATTTCTCAATGACCTTAGGGATTCTGTTAAAGCTAACCCTTTATATTTCCAAAGCTTTCTTAAGACCCATGAGAAGGCGCTTAAGAAGGCGGGGAGTCTGTATCCCATGACCGGAATATTACTGAACAAGCTTTACACTCAGCTGAATCGGCTTCTCTTTCTGGGAGATCTGGTGATCACGGATCCCGCATTATTTTCCTGGGAGAACTTTAGGAGCCGGTTTGAGTATCTCGCCAATCCTGCGGGTCTCAGGCTTTTTGTTTCCCAGCACCGGAAATGCCTGGAAGAGGCCCTCCGGAATCCCGCGGCCAGAAAGGAGGCCGAACATATTCTGGAGATGGACAGGGAGCTTATCGCCGTTGACGACAGATACTACTGGAATGTCAGTGAGTTTAAGACTGCTGTTGCCGATATCATGAAATCCCCCGGTCTCCGGGATCGTTTTGCGGCGGTGCATAAGGACGCGCTCCTTAAGCTTCTTAAAAATCCCCGGGCGGCATCAGTGGCGGCAGAGCTTCTTACGGCGGCCGGCTGCGAGATTCCCAAGGCTCCGGAAGTCTCGTTGCCTGAAGAAAATGATCCTCCCTGCGAAGAAAAGCCTCTCCCGGAGGATAAGCCAATTTCGGAGGATAAGCTTCCGGATGTCCCGAAGACTCCGGTTCTGGTTCCCGGAAACATCGTGGTATTAGGCAGGTATCCGGAGGATGAGGACGAGCTCCCGGCGCCTGTGGAATGGCAGGTTCTTAAAGTTGATGAAGATGCTGCCATGACCGGAGGCAAAGAGGGATCTCCGGCACCAGCGGCGCTTCTCATAAGCCGCTTTGCTTTGGAGTGCCGGCCTTTTCACGGCGAATCTCAGAGCGTTTCCTGGGAGAACAGCGATCTCAGATCGTGGCTAAACGGGGAATTTCTGGAACAGGCCTTTTCCAAAGAGGAGCAGGCTCTCCTCCTGAAGTCGCCGGATGCAGTAAGCTGTCTCAGCGCGGAGGAAGCGGAGGAGCTCTTTAAGACCCCAGCCGCCAGGATCTCTCAGGCTACACCGTATGCAGCAAAGAACGGGGCCGCCACAGCTTCTCCGAAAACCCGTAATTGCTTCATCTGGCTCCGATCTCCCGGACTGGATCCGGCCACCGCCGCCTATATTGACACTGCCGGAGATATCTGCCTTCTGGGAGAGGATGTCAGCTCCGGCGAGTTTGCCGTGCGGCCCCTTATCAGAATCTCTCTCGGCGGCAGTAACCTGAAAAGCCTGGTAATCCGTAATCCCGCGGATTCGGAGAAGCAGAATGACTGATGCCGAACTGGACAGAAATTCTTTTTTCAATTTTGTCATGGCGAGAAAGGGGGATACCGTGATCTTTGGCCGGTATCCTCAGAAAGCTGACTCCGGCGTGTCTCCCATTGAATGGCAGGTGGTGTCGGCATCCAGTCATCATCTCCTTTTGGTAAGCAGCCGGGTTTTGGATGCGCATCCCTTCAATAATGAAAAAGGCCCGGCGGACTGGGAACTCAGTTCCCTCAGAGCTTGGCTTAACACAGACTTTTTGCGGAAAGCATTTTCGGAAAAGGAGCAGGAGTATATTGCGGAAGCAGAGGTAAGCTTCAGAAGCAATGAGGCGCTCTCTGGAACCAAGAGCGCCAGAGACAAGGTATTCTGTCTCAGTGATGATGAAGTCATGCGCTACTTAAGGTTCCCGGTGGCGAAACCATGGGCCGGGCCAACAGACTATGCCAGAAAAGTCAAATTTGTTTTCACCAAGGACGATAGATGCGAATGGTGCCTTCGCAGCCGGGGAAACTATGACGCTGGCTTTGCGAAACACGTAGATAAAGACGGCAGGATCAGCGAGTTTGGCTATCCTTCCATCTATCCGTTAGCGGGGGTGCGTCCGGCTCTCAGAATAGACCTTGAGGCTTGTCGCGCTGCCTGCCGGATACCGGCAGAAAGCATCCCCGGGGAGAGCTGTTATCCAAAGGGCGGCATCAGCATTGTCGGCCAGGTATTTTTAACGGAGAAAGAGCTTTTTCAGTATCTGTTTCGCTGGCCTGAGATCGGTTTCCGCGCTCTTGTTTCCGGGGAACTTGCCGAGGCCTTTAAGGACCGTCCCTGTGAAAAGGAGGCGTTTCAGGAATTTCACTCGTATTTAACAGCGAACCCTTTTCGGGATATTGACGAAATATACGTTGATTTTCTTTTCCGCATTACGTCATCTTTTCAGAAGGCCTTCCCTGATATCACGAACCTGGGGGATATGCTTCTAAAAGAGGGGCTTTCTCTGGCTCTTTCAGATCCTGAAACATTAGAGCATTCCCGCGGTTTTATATCCGTTGCCCGGAGATTATTGCTGGGAGGCTATCTGCATCATTATGCGCATCGGTTTTCAGTTACCGCTCTGGACAGAGCTTTGGACGACGCCGCGGAATTCGTCACTGATTGTCCGTTTGAGAGAATTCCTTTGCTCGTGGCCTATGCCCTGACTCCCTCCCGCACTCTGGTCTTTAATGGCTGCAAATACACATCTCCGGATCATTTGTTTCATGATCTGATGAGTACGGCACGGAAAGATTTTCCGGCACTGGCGCGGAGACTTTACCAAGGTCGCAAGGATCTGGAATTTCTTGTAAAAGTCTTTCCGGATGCAGCTTCTGTTACTGCGGTGAACGGTATTTTATATTGTTCGGCGATGTTTCGTCTGGATGATGGCACTGCCTGCAGCTTCTCTGATCTTGATTCCTTCCGCGAGGTCGTTAAGAGAGCAAAAAAGGAAGGCTATCTCAGAGAGCTCATTAACATGAGAGACCTGCAGGCAGAAGAGTGGAGAATGTTCTCGGAGTTCCGAAATGAAGATTTTCTGGGGGCTCTTCATAAATTGACGGGGAGCATTGTATCATTCGGGGAATTCCTTTTTTCCGGTGTGCCGCAGCTGCGCTCATATCTGTCCGAGCTCGCTGACAGAAGATTTCGGAATCCTCTGGCATTCGAGATATTTGTGAATTTTTACCGGGAGGATCTGGATCGCCAGGTTCAGAAGAAGCCTCTCCTGCAATCTGACGTTAAGGATCTTTATGACAATCTGGAGCATCTGGCAGTTGTCGGGGTAAGGGTGTTTACGGATCCGGCTCTTTTTGAATATACTGCGAAAAAAACGCTCGCCAGTCTTTCCGATCATCCTGAGATTACCAGTTTTTTTGTTTCCCAGTATCGGGAGAGTCTTGTGAAGCTTACCGGAAATCAGTATTACGGTTCGGCGGCTCGCCAGCTTCTAAATGCCGAGAAGGAGATCGTTTCCATAGACGAATACTTCTTTAAGGATGCTGGCTCTTTAGGTGATTTCATAACCCGGCTGAAGCAGGATCCCATTTACCTCACGGATTTTGTCAGGGCGCACCGCAAGGGGATAACAGCTCTTCTGGATCATCCGAAGGCCGCTCCTTTGGCCAGGGAGCTATTAAGTCAGGAGCAGCTTTGCGGGCTTAAGATGACGGAGCCTTTGGATCTCATCCCCGGAGACATTTACACCATGGGCGAATTTCCGTTTTCTCCCCACGGCGATCCGGCTCCGCTGGAATGGCTGGCCCTCCGGGTTACGGAGGAGCAGAATTGCGCGACCGCTTCCGCTCTTCTTGTAAGCCGCTATGCTCTGGATGCCCGGGAGTTTCATCATGAAGGCTCCGGAGCCTCCTGGGAGAAATCAGACCTCTCTTATTGGCTTAACGGGGAGTTCCTGAATACGGCGTTTTCCTTTGCGGAAAGGGAACGGATTTTGGCGGAGCCGCTGTTTTTGGGTACGCTCTCCTTAAGCGAGGGGCAAAATAACGGGGATAACAGCGATAACAACGATAACAACGAAAACCGCAAAACAGCAAGCGGAAATGACTATGTTCCTGCCTTCAAGGTGTTCTGTCTCAGCGCGGAGGAAGCCGCAGAGTATTTCGGTACCGCTGAAGAGAGGTGCTGCACCGGGACTCCCTTTGCTCTTAAAAGAGGGGCTCTTTCGGTTTCTTCCGAGGATCCCCGGGTTTCTTACTGGCTTCGGACGCCGGGACTTGACGGCGGTCAGGTTTATGCCGATGCCTCAGGCGAGATTGTCATTATGGGAGAAAGGGCGGATCGGCATGATTTTGCAGTGCGGCCCGTTATCCGCATAATGTTCAGAAGAAAGTCCGGAAAGGAACCGTTTCAAGAGTCTCCTTCATAAATGATGCCGGCTGGCAGCATTGCCGCTGAAGGATTGAGTGAGGGATGGAATGATTAAGGGATTTGAGGGATAAAAGGGGAGGGAGCATCTCCGGGGGGCTCTGATAATCGGGGCGCGAACCGGAGCCTTCCTTCCGGAGTTAATTTACATCATGATGAAGACAACTACCGAACTAAACGACTTTTACGGACTGGTTACGGCCAAAAAAGGGGATACGGTGACCTTCGGCCGTTATCTGCAGGATGATCCCGCCAAAAAATCCTCAATTGAATGGCTGGTAGGGCATGTTGCAGAAAACTTTCTTGTGCTGGTAAGCAAGCGGGTTTTGGATGCGCAGCCCTTTAATGTCAAAGCAGGCCCCGTAACCTGGGAGACCAGCAGCCTCAGAAGCTGGCTTAACGGGAGCTTTTTCAATGAAGCATTTTCAGAGAACGAGCAGGAGATCATAAAGGAAGATCTGAACTTAAGTTACCAGAATGAGGACTTCAATACCGCCTCCGGGAAAGATACCCGGGACAGGGTGTTCTGTCTCGATCAATACGAAGTCATCCTCTATTTAACCGCCACCGGGGACAGGAAAGCCGAGCCCACCCCCTATGCCGCGCAAAAGCAGGTGATGTCCGCGGGGAAGAACTGCATCTGGTGGCTGCGGGTTCCGGGAGAAAACGAAACCCTGGTAATGACCGTGAACCACAACGGCGAATATTATCGGACAGGCATGCCGGCTCTCTATAAGCAGGCCGGGGTGCGTCCGGCCCTGAAGATTGACATCTCAGCCTGCCGCGCGGCCTGTCGCGGTCATGACCTTGGTATTCCTCAGAGCAAAAACTGGCCCAAAATCGGCATCTTTTGCGACAACCAGTTTTTTACTGATGAAAGGTCATTTTTTCAGAAATTGCTGCGGAATCCTTACATTGGCGCCAGGGCCCTGAGATCAGGGTATCTCGCCGAAGTATTTAAATACGATTCCAGCCACAGCGAGTGTTGTCTGAAATATGCTCCGCGCCTTACCGGAGATGATGTAAATGATGTTTATGCATATGCCGAATTTCTTTTTAATGTTTCCTTGTTTCTCCTGAAGATGTTCCGCGAAGTCCCGGAACTGGGGGACTGGCTTCTCAGGGAAGCTTTTGCCATGGCTCTTTATAAGGGCAGAGATAAGCTGGAGAATTATAATTATGGTGGATTTTCTGCCGTTTTGAAGGTGTTTCTGGAGAAGGGGTACTTTCAGAATTTTGTTCATTCGTTTGCCATTCACTGCCTTGATGACAATCTTGACAAGGTCGGCAAATTATTAGGCCGTAAGGGCTGGATCATGGAGAGAATCTTTATGGCCGCAGCCTATCTCCTGACTCCGGATCGCTCCCTTATCTTTAACGGCCGCGTTTACCCTGCGCCGGAAGCTTTGCGGGAGGAGACGGAAGCGGCCGCTGACCATGATTTCCCGGCCCTGGCCAGGATGCTTTATGAAGGCCGGGAGGATCTGGAATTTCTTAAAGAAGCCTTCCCGGATGAGGCCTCTGTCATAACCGTGAACCGCATTATGCATGGCGAGGTAACCCTGCATCTTGGAATCAACTCTTACAGCTTTCTGGATCTTGAATCCTTCCGCAAGGCTGTTCAGCAGGCGAAAAAGGACGGCCATGAGAGCGAGCTTATGTACCTGAGAGACACCCAGGAAAACGCCTGGAGGATGTTCTCCAGCGCGCGGAACGCCGATTTTCTGGGGGAGCTTAACAAGCTCACCAAGGCCTCCGTAACCCTCGGGGAATACCGCTTTACCGGCATCAAATCCCTGCGTTCATATCTGTCCCTCATCAATGAAAACAGGGCGAAAGACCCGCTCTCGTTCAAGACCTTTGTGACGTTTTACCGGGAGGAACTGGATCGGCTGACCTGGGCGCTCCCCGACATCGCCTCCGATATCGCAAAGCTTTATGACAGTCGGGAGCGTCTGGCTGTTATCGGCCCCCGGGTATTCACGGATCCTGTGCAGTTTGAAAGTTTTGCGAAAATTATGCTGGCCTCTCTTTCCGAGGCTCCGGAAATTACCAGATTTTTTGTTTCGCAGCACCGGGAGAATCTGGAGAAGCTCGCCTTGGATCCGCATTACGGCCCGGCAGTTCTCCGGTTTCTCAATGCGGAAAAGGAGATCCTTTCCATAGACGAGCATTTCTTTAAGGACGTGAGCGCTTTATCTGATTATTTAACCCGGCTTAAGCAGGATCCTCTTGTCCTCCTGGATTTTGTCCGGGCGCATCGGAAGGGGATTACAGCTCTTCTGGAGAATCCTCAGGCGTCAGCCCTGGCCCGGGAGCTGTTAAGTCAGGAAGCTCTGTGCCGGCTTAAGATGATGGAACCCATGGATCTTAAGCCCGGAGACATTTACCCCCTGGGGGAATTTCCGTATTTTCCGGATGGGACTCCCGCACCGCTGGAATGGCTGGCCCTTCGGGTTACGGAAACTGATAACGCCGCAGGCGGGAATCCGAGTTCAGATTGCGAGACCGCCTCCGCTCTTCTTATAAGCCGCTATGCTCTGGATGCCCGAAAGTTTCATCATGACGGATCCGGAGTTTCCTGGGCGGACTCAGACCTGTGCGCCTGGCTGAACGGGGAATTCCTGGAGACGGCGTTTTCCGCTATGGAAAGGGAACGGATTTTGGAGGAGCCGCTCTTTACAGATACGCTCTCCTTAGGCGAGGATCATGGCAGCAGGGACAGCAGCGCAGAAAACTCTGAGACCGCAGCCGAAAATCATGCTCCCGCCTTTAAGGTGTTCTGTCTCAGCGCGGATGAAGCCGCGGAGTATTTCAGTTCCGCAGAAGAGAGACGCTGCGCCGCCACGCCCTATGCTCTGGAAAGAGGAGGGCTTGCGGGAGCATCGGATTCCGGCGTTTCATACTGGCTCCGGACTCCGGGACTGGACGGCGGCAGTCAGGTTTATGCCGACAGCGCCGGCGACATCGTCATTCTGGGAGAAAGAGCGGACAGGCAGGATTTTATGGTGCGGCCCGTTATCCGGATAGTATTCAGGAAAAAGTCCGAAAAAGAGCCGGTCAGGTGACAGCCCCCGCCGCCATTTACTCGCAGAGAAGGATTCACATACATACCTGTTAACGGAGCGCTTATGACAAGGCCGATAGCTGGCGGAATAAGAGAGAACATAGTTAAGCAGAAACGCGCCAATGGCATTGTGTATGTCATCAGGCGCACCGTTAGTTATGATCCGGAAACAAGAAGAAACAAGGTACTGAAAACCGAAATCATTGGGAAATTAGATGTCGATGGCAATGTGGTTCCCACGAGATTCAAAGCTCCTTCCGTAAAAAACGGTCAGGCCGCAAAATAGAAAAGCTCCGGCGGACAGGACGTTTCCGGCCCTGTTTCCGGGATCGCTGACAGGGGCGGGAATCCTCCGGCTGGAAAAACAGTACGCCTTCAGTATGGGATGATGTCTCTTCTGGAATGGGCGGGAAAGACCTCCGGCATAGATGATGATTTAAGGAAAGCCATGCCGGAGCAGGCATCAGGTTCTCTGGCTGAGAGAATCATCGCCATGGCCAGATTTTGGGTTGCCACCGGCGCTGATACGCTTCCTGACATGCATGCGTGGCAGATAATGCATGGCATTGAAGAAGAAAACACGATAAGAGGATCTCTCCCGAAAGATTTTTGG
>NZ_JBGVBR010000304.1:0-5564 GCF_045225735.1 Succinimonas sp.
ATGCACGTTCATATTTTAGGAATCTGCGGCACCTTCATGGGAGGGGTGGCAGTTATTGCAAAGGAACTGGGCTATCAGGTATCGGGATCTGATGCCAATGTTTATCCTCCCATGAGCACCATGCTGCGGGACAAGGGGATTGAGATCATCGAGGGCTATGACCCGTCTCAGCTTTCCCCGGCTCCGGATCTTATCATTGTGGGAAATGCCATGAAGCGGGGCAATCCCTGTGTGGAATATATGCTGAACGAGGGGCTCCCCTTTGTTTCCGGTCCGGAATGGCTGGAGCATTATGTGCTTAATACCAGAAAGGTGATCGGCGTGGCCGGGACTCATGGCAAGACCACCACTTCAGGCATGTGCGCCTGGATTCTGGAGCATGCCGGCTATAAGCCCGGCTTTCTTATCGGCGGGGTGCCGGGGAATTTTGATACCTCGGCCCGGGTGGGGGATTCGGAATATTTTGTCATTGAATCCGATGAATATGACTGCGCCTTTTTTGATAAGAGATCCAAGTTTGTGCATTACCGGCCCTTTGTGCAGATCCTGAACAATCTGGAATATGATCATGCCGATATCTTTGAAGACGTGAAGGCGATTCAGAAGCAGTTCCATCATCTGGTGCGCATTATTCCGGGGCGGGGCGAGGTGATTGTTCCTGCGGATTCCCGGACTCTTGACGAGGTTATTGACATGGGCTGCTGGTCTCATCTGGCGCATACGGGAGCTCCCGGCGCGGGGATTTATGCCGAGCTTTTGAAGGATGACGGCAGCTCCTTTGCTGTTTTTGAGAAGGACGGCACCCGCATCGGAGAGGTGCATTGGGAGGGCATCGGTCTTCATAACGTCCGGAATGCCCTTATGGCCATCGAGGCCGCCCGCTTCATCGGGATTGATCCCCGGAAGTCTCTTGAGGCTCTTTCTGCTTTCCGGATGCCAAAAAGAAGAATGGAGTTCAAGGGGGAGAAGAACGGGGTTGCTCTTTATGACGATTTCGCGCACCATCCCACGGCTATCAGAACCACTTTGGACGGTCTCAGAAAAAAGATCGGCACGGCTGCCAGAATCCTTGCCGTGTTTGAGCCCCGTTCCAATACCATGAAGATGGGCGTCAATCATGAGGAACTCTCCGGTTCCTTTGCGGCCGCGGATCGCATATTCATGTATGCGGCCCCGTCCCTGTCCTGGGATACGGATTCTTTGGAAGTGCCGGGCCGTTTCGAGGTCTGCCATGATTTTGATGAAATGGTAGCTGCCATTGCGAAGGAAGCTCATCCCGGGGACGTTATTCTGGTGATGAGTAACGGCGGCTTTAACGGCATTCAGGAAAAGCTTCTGGCAAGGCTTTAGAGTAGTTTGAGGCGCCCGATTGCGATCGGCGCTTTTAAAGTTCGCAGCAATATCCATAACGAAAAAAGGAGGTCTGAAACCTCCTTTCTTTGTTTTTACCGCTTCTTCGCCGGCAGATCTTCTTTAGACCTCTTATCAGGCCTCGAACATGGCGGAAATGGATTCCTCATTGGAAATGCGGCGAATAGCCTCTGCCAGCATAGGAGCCAGAGTCAGCACCTTGACCTTGCCGGTATCCTTCATCTGCTGAGAAAGCGGGATGGAGTCGGTAACAATAACCTCGTCCAGGCTGGATTCGGAGATGTTTCTGAAAGCGGGGCCGGAAAGCACCGGGTGGGTGGCATAGGCAAACACTCTCTTGGCTCCCCGGGCCTTGAGAGCATCGGCAGCCTTGCAAAGAGTACCGCCGGTATCGATCATGTCATCGATAATGATGGCATCGCGATCCTTGACCTCTCCAATAAGGTGCATTACTTCTGAAACGTTAGGACGGGGACGGCGCTTGTCGATAATGGCGATATCGGTGTCATTAAGGAGCTTGGCAATGGCGCGGGCGCGCACTACGCCGCCGATGTCCGGAGAAACGATTACCGGATTCTCGAAGCTGTGGTTCTTCATATCGTCCACCAGGATAGGACTGCCGAACACATTGTCTACCGGCACATCAAAGAAGCCCTGAATCTGCTCCGCATGGAGATCCACGGTAAGCACCCGGTCAACCCCGACGCTGGAGAGCAGATCAGCTACCACCTTGGCGGTAATGGGCACTCTGGCGGAACGGAGTCTTCTGTCCTGACGGGCATAGCCGAAATAGGGTACCACGGCAGTGATGCGGCCGGCGGAAGCGCGTCTCATGGCGTCAATCATCACAATGAGTTCCATGAGGTTGTCATTGGTGGGAGCGCAGGTAGACTGGATTATGAAAATATCGCCGCCGCGAACATTTTCATTGATCTGAACATGGATTTCGCCATCGCTGAAACGATCGACAGTGGCATTGCCTAATCTGGTAAAAAGCTTTTCCGCAATTTTCTGAGCAAGGTCAGGAGTTCCATTCCCTGCAAAAATCTTCATATCCGGCACGGTGTTAACCTCAAGATGATCCTTTTAGTGACTGTTTTGATTCAGGCTGTTCATTTGGCGGCTTTAAGTTTGCCGAGAAGCTCATGGAGCGGTGAAACGTTACAGGCCCGCGCGACAAATCCGGAGATATTGTCCGGGAGGCTGTTACAAGCCCGAACAGCTGCATCTTCATCAGGAAATTCCCCGAAGCAGGAGGCTCCGGTTCCGGTCATTCCCGATGGTGCGTATTTTAACAACCATGACAGCGCTGTGGCAACCTCGGGATAGATCTTTTTTACCAGTCCTTCGCAGTCGTTGGCCCGGGGATTCTTCATAAGGTCTTCCAGAGGCATTTTGGGGGTGTTTCGGGGGAGATCCGGGTGCATGAATATTTCCCGGGTGGAAACATGGGTGTTTTCCGGAGTGACCACGAGGTACCACTTTTCCGGAATAGCCACCGGGGTGAGCTTTTCCCCCACGCCTTCGGCATAGGCGCTGCGGCCCCGGACAAACACTGGCACATCGGCCCCCAGCCTGCGGCCGGCCCGGGCGAGTTCATCTTCTGAAAGTCCGAGGTTCATAAGGTGATTGAGAGCAACCATGACGGTGGCGGCATTGCTGGATCCGCCCCCCAGCCCTCCTCCCATGGGGATCCTTTTATCCACATGAACATCGGCGCCGATGTTTTTGCCGGTGATTTCGGCGAGGAGCTTAATGGCTTTGAAAATAATATTGCTTTCCGTCGGGAAGCCCATGTCCGGAAAGACGCGGACAATGCCGTCATTTCTGGGCTCCAGGGTCATGGTATCTCCCCGGTCAAGAATGGCAAACAGGGTGGAAAGCTCATGATAGCCGTCCGCACGTCTCCCGTTAATGCGCAGAAAAAGGTTGATTTTTGCCGGTGCCGGCCAGACTGTTAAATTTCCCACTTGTTTATCCTGATTTTAATTAAAAGATCCTTTCCTTTAAGGGTAATGAACTCCGGAAGAATGAATTTGCCGGTATTCGTATAGCGTTCATAGATGACGGTGAATTCCGGATGGGTGATTTCGCTGATGGTGCTGTCAGCGTTTCTGACGAAGGGAAGATCTCCCGGGATGGCCCGGATAATGTCCGGAAGACGGCGGGCGGGAATGCTGAGTCCGGTGAGCTGTCTGGCCAGATCATCTGCCGAGGATCCGGAATATTGTTTGCCCTCGCTGTCGGTAATGCGGGCTTCCCCGGGACTGTTTTCCAGCCGGAACACCGTGGAGCCGGTAAGACTGGTAAGCTCCAGAAGGTAACGGTCATCCTTGACGGAGACATTAACATACGAGGAGAGCCGGTTTTGCTTTTCGATAATGGCGATTTTGCCGGAAGCCCCGAAGGAGGTGATCTTTGCGAGCTCGGCATTCTGATTTTCATAAAATTCCGGGGGGTTATCCGGTATGGAATTGCATCCGGCGGCAAAAATCATAATGCCTGCCAGCGCGGCAATGAATATTCCTGATGGTGCGGTCATGACTTGTTTTTCCGAAAGGAGACGGGAAGCGAGACGGACTTTCCGGGGCGGCATCCTCTCTGAAGGACTGTCGTTTCAGGCTTCCCGGAAACATAAAACGCCGTCATGGTAGCATTTTTGTCCCGATAATTCAATGCGGCGGGGAATGCCCTTCGGGCAAAAAAAGCCCCGGATTTCTCCGGGGCTCTGTGTTCAGTCGCAGGCCTTCAGCGCTCTATTAGAGGGAGCTCGTGAAGGTACGGGTAATAACGTCGTCCTGCTGCTCTTTGGTAAGAGAGTTGAAGCGCACGGCATATCCGGAAACGCGAATGGTGAGCATCGGATACTTGTCAGGATTCTTCTGAGCATCAATGAGAGTATCTCTGTTCAGCACATTCACATTGAGATGCTGACCGCCTTCATGGTTGGGATCGTGATGGAAGTAACCGTCCAGGAGGCCTACCAGATTCTTGTTCTGGGTGTCTCTGTCAGTGCCGAGAGCAGCCGGAACAATGGAGAAGGTGTAGGAAATACCGTCCTTGGCGTAGTCAAACGGCAGCTTGGCCACTGAAGACAGGGAAGCCACAGCGCCCTTGACATCGCGGCCGTGCACCGGATTGGCGCCCGGACCGAAGGGCTTGTGAGCCTCGCGGCCGCAGGGGGTCTCGCCGGTGTTCTTGCCATAGACCACATTTGAGGTAATGGTAAGAATGGACTGAGTAGGCAGAGCGTTTCTGTAGGTTACGCGTTCCTTGATCTTCTTCATGAAGCGTTCCACGAGGTCGCAGGCAATGGAATCCACGCGTTCGTCATTGTTGCCGAACTTCGGGAAGTCGCCTTCAATGTCGAACTTGGTGGCTACGCCGTCTTCGTCGCGAACCGGCTTAACCCTGGCATACTTGATGGCGGACAGGGAGTCGGCGGCAACGGAAAGACCGGCCACGCCGCAGGCCATGGTGCGGAATACATCGCGATCATGGAGAGCCATCTGCACTGCCTCGTAGGCATACTTGTCGTGCATGTAGTGGATGATGTTCAGAGCGGTAACGTACTGCGTGGCCAGCCAGTCCATGAACTTGTCAACGCGCTGCATGACATCATCGAACTCCAGGTACTCGCCGGCGGGGATATCGGTCTTAGGACCAACCTGCATATGCTTGCCGTCCTTGACAATCATCTCGTCCTTGCCGCCGTTGATGGCGTAAAGAAGAGTCTTGGCCAGGTTGGCGCGGGCGCCGAAGAACTGCATTCTCTTGCCCACAACCATGGGGGATACGCAGCAGGCAATGGCATAGTCATCGCTGTTGAAATCAGGACGCATGAGGTCGTCATTTTCGTACTGAATGGAAGAGGTGTCGATGGAAACCTTGGTGGTGAATCTCTTCCAGGCTGCCGGGAGCTTTTCAGACCAGAGGATGGTCATGTTGGGCTCCGGAGAGGTGCCCATGTTGTAAAGGGTCTGCAGGTAACGGAAGCAGGTCTTGGTTACCAGGGTTCTGCCGTCGAGGCCCATGCCGCCGAGAGATTCGGTGGCCCAGATGGGATCGCCGGAGAACAGGGTATCGTACTCGGGGGTGCGGAGGAAGCGTACCATGCGGAGCTTCATGATCATGTGGTCAACCAGCTCCTGAGCCTGCTTCTCGGTGAGCACGCCGTTTTTGATATCGCGTTC
>NZ_JBGVBR010000305.1:0-8618 GCF_045225735.1 Succinimonas sp.
CGGACTCTCCTCTGTCTGCCCCTGTCCCCGGAAAAGTGTGTCCTTTGTCGGGGAAACGGCAGGCGGAAAGCCCGTATCGCTCAGATCTGTTTTAAGATAATGGAAAATTTGCGAGTCTGTTAATTTTTTCTTTCAGCAGGCTTTCAAAATTGGTCTTGTATCACCTTTTGCCGTTTTCAGGGCATCAGGACGGCATTACCGGCGCTTTTTTATTCAGGACGGCTTTCCGCGGGGCCGGGGGCGGCCCGTCAAATCATTTTCAGGGAGCAGTTTATGGAACAAGAGAAAAACCCCGCAGAGGGCGGACTTCTGATTCTCATGCGGCACGGCGACTACACGGTTGCCTCCGACGGACATAAGAGACTTAACGAGATCGGCATTGCCCAGGCTGAGAAATCCGGCCGCTATATCAGCGAGACCCTGGGACTCCGGGAGGCTGACGTCATATTTTCCAGCGACGTGGAACGGGCCTGCGAGACCGCGGACATCGTGGCCCGTTATGTCCGGGCGGCCCGCAGGGAGCAGGACACGGCCCTGAGACCGGGAGGCTCCGGCATTGCGGAGCTGATCATGCAGGAGTATTCCCGGAAGAACGTGATTATCGTGACCCACATCCCGGTCATCGAGCTTCAGTATGCCGCCTTCCTGAACCGGAATGCCTTTTTCAGCTACAGTCCGGCGGCTCTGACGGCGCTCAGGTATATTCCTGGAAAGCAATGCTACGAAATGATAGCGTCATATGCTCCCTGAACCGGAATATGGCATTCCGCAAGGCTTCCGGACACCTCCGGCGGGGCTTGTTCAGATTTTTATGCGGGCCGGATCAGGTATTCAGTCTTCAAAGGGAGCCGGGAGCCCCTGATTGCGGAGCGGTTCTCTTTTTTTGCTCCTGCGGTCTGCTATCATAAGAGAATGGATTCACGGATGAATCCGCCGGGGCCAGGAAGCAGTCTGGCGGCTCTCCCGGCTTTGCTGAAAGGATGCTCTTCTTTTGCCCGCAGCAGGAGGGACTCGCCTATGATCCGCGTATACAAAAAATTTACGCCGTCGCTTATTGCCAGACATGTCAGGACTCTCTACAGAGGGCGTTTTTCCGTGGAAGGCTTCGGCACCTACGAGTTCGATCGCGGCGGGGTGGTGCTTCCCCGGGATGCGGACAAGAGATCTCTGGATCTGGTTGCCGCGGTTAACCGGGAAATAAAGCGCAGCAAGGCTGTCTGACTTTTCCGGTCTGGCTCAGTTTATGCTGCCTTTTCTTATGCTGCCGCTTATGTTCCTTCGTCTCTGCAATCGGCTGATGCGGCTTTTTTCCGCGCCCGGTCAGCCTCCCCTGATCGTCTTTGTTATCCGGTCTTTCCGGATGACTCTATGTTTTTGCTCACAAATTGTTCATCTGAAACGTTCAAACGCTGTTTTTTCTACGGCGGACGCATTATTGCCGCTATAATTCAGCGACAATGTAATCTGAACAGAGCTGGAAAGCTTTTTAAACAACAGGATCCCCCATCATGAGTGATATGAATGTACTTAATGTTCCGGAGCTGGATGCATTTCCGGAAGACATTTCCAATGAATTTGTCTCGGAAATGGTTACCGTTAACGATGCGGTGCGCTATGCCGCCAGCTATCTTATCGAAAGCGGCGTTTTTCTCGGCCACGGCACCCAGAGCTGCTGGGATGAGGCCATGTATCTGGTGATGTGCGCCATTAATCTCGATCCTCCGGCGGATGCGGAAACTCTGGAGACCCGGCTGACCGTCCGGGAGAAGGGGAATATTGCGAAGCTTCTGATGTCCCGGGTGCGGGATCGCATTCCGGCCGCTTACCTTACCGGCAGAGCCTGGTTCTCCGGGCTGGAGTTCTATGTGGATCCCCGGGTGCTCATTCCCAGATCCCCCATCGCCGAAATGATTCAGGCCAGCTTCAAGCCCTATCTCAAGCATTATCCCCGGAGAATTCTGGACATGTGCACCGGCAGCGGCTGCATTGCCATTGCCTGCGCCGACATGTACCGCAAGGGCACCACCATTGATGCGGTGGATATCAGCGATGATGCCCTGGAGGTCTGCTCCATTAATATCGCCAGCTACGGCCTCGAGGACGTGGTTTACCCTTACAAGAGCGATCTCTTCAGCGCCATTCCCGAAGACGAGCGCTATGACCTTATTGTCTGCAATCCTCCTTATGTTGATTCCGTCGATCTCGAGAACATGCCCGAGGAATACCGTCGTGAGCCCAGACTGGCCCTGGAGGCCGGGGATGACGGGCTTTCCGTGGTGAAGCGCCTTCTGGCCTCCGCCTCCTACTACATGAATGAGAACAGCATTCTGGTCTGCGAGGTGGGGAACAGCAGAGCGGCTCTGGAGGAGGAATTCCCTGAAGTGCCTTTCCACTGGGTAACCTTCAAGAACGGCGGCGAGGGCGTTTTTGTGCTGACCTACGACGAGCTTATCGAATTTGCCGAGATCTTCAGCGTTTATAACCGCAAGGACGAAGACAAGACCCCGGCAGAGGATTCCGGAAAGCAGGAGGAAAACAGCTGATGGCCGGAAATACCTTTGGGGAGCTTTTCCGGGTCACCACCTGCGGCGAAAGCCATGGCTACGGTCTTATGGGCATTGTGGACGGCTGTCCTCCGGGACTGTCCCTGTCCGAGGCGGATATTCAGCCGGATCTGGACCGGAGACGTCCCGGTTCCGGGAAATTCACCACCATGAGGCAGGAGCCGGACACCGTCAAAATTGTTTCCGGGGTGTTTGAGGGCAAAACCACCGGCACTCCGGTGGGACTCCTGATTCTGAACGTTGATCAGCATTCCCGGGATTATGCGGATATCGCCCGTACCTTCAGACCCGGTCATGCGGACTATACCTACTGGCAGAAGTACGGGATCCGGGACTACCGCGGCGGCGGCCGATCCTCGGCCCGGGAGACCGCCATGCGGGTGGCCGCCGGTGCCATTGCCAGAAAATATCTCTCGGAAAAGGGCGTGGTCATCACCGGCTATGTCCGGCAGATCGGCCCCGTGGCCTGTGAGCGGGTTGTGCCGGGAGATCGGGATCTCAATGAGTTTTTCCTGTGCGACAATGCCATGGCGGACAAGGCCCGGGAATACATGGACGGCATTCTGAAGGCCCGGGATTCCTGCGGGGCTCTCGTTGAGGTTACGGCAAGCAATGTTCCCCCGGGACTGGGGGAGCCGGTATTCGGCCGGCTGGACGCTGATATTGCCGCGGCCATGATGGGCATTAATGCTGTGAAGGCTGTGGAGATCGGAGACGGCTTTGCCGCAGTGTCCTCCCGGGGATCCGAATTTCGGGACGAGCTCACTCCGGCCGGCTTTCTCTCCAACCATGCCGGCGGCATCCTTGGTGGCATCAGCTCCGGTCAGGATATTGTGGTCAGAATGGCCCTGAAGCCTACCTCCAGCATTATGGTGCCGGGAAAAACCATTGACATTGAAGGCAACCCCGCGGAGATTGTCACCAAGGGGCGGCACGACCCCTGCGTGGGGATCCGGGCGGTGCCGGTGGCCGAGGCCATGCTGGCACTGGTGCTTATGGATCACTTGATGAGACACCGGGCCCAGAACGCCGAGGTTCGCTGTCCCACGCCGGCGATCCCGGGCTCTGCCGGGAACGGCTGATAACAGAGAGCCTGAGAGCGGGGCGCACGCTGCTCTTTATTGTTTTTAGTCCGGGGGCTGGCCTTTGTCTTCGGACTTTTTTTTCAGAATCGGAATCGTGTTACATGAGAAAACCTGACTTAATGGCCCTGAGCGCCATCGCGGCGGTTCTGCTGTTTTCCGGAGAACTGCGGGCGGAGGAAGATAAGCCCTGGACTCCCGGGGAATTCGCGAGCTTTATCTGCGACTCCGACCGGAATTTTGGCTCCTCAGATGAAGAGCGCCTTATCGCCGGTCTTAAAGGCGGTCAAAAGATCCCCCGGGACTGCCCGCATGGAGAAGCCGGGTTTACCGCTCTCGTGAGAAGAAGCCGGAATCCCGCTCTCTTTCAGGCCGCCCTGGACTCCGGGGCGGATCCGGACTATGCGCCCCGGGGCGGTTATTCGGCCCGGATGGCCGCCTTCGGCACTAAAAAGCTGGCCGCGGCAATGCCCTTCATAACCGCCGGAAAATGCGATCCCGGGCAGAAGGTTCCGGACGGGGACACCCTGCTTATAGAGACCATGTTCAACGATGACAGGCAGGTGTTTCACGAGGTGATGAGGCAGGGCTGCTCCGCCGGCAATATCGATGCCCGGGGCCGGAAGGGGGAAAGCGCTCTGATGCTCCTGGCCATGAGAGTCTATGCCCCGGATCACGATAAGAAGGCGGAGATCCTGAATCTTTTCAAAAAGTACGGCGCCGATTTTAACCAAATGTCCCGTCAGGGCCGGCCCCTGATTCAGGAGGCCTCTCTCGGGGGCAGCCGGACGGAGCTCAGGTACGACGATGCCATTCTGGACGGGATTCTGGCCGGCGGGGCTGATATAGCGGCCCGGAACAGCAAGGGGGAGCCCCTCCTTAATTTTCTCCTGCATTACGATCCTTCGGAACGTTTTCTCAAAAAGTTTTTGGAGCTTAAACCCGATTTGAATGTCCGGGATGATCTGGGCAATACCCCCGCTCTCGCCGCTTACGAATACATTTCCGGCAGCAGGAGCCGGATCGGTGATCGGGATCATCTCGTGAAAATACTGGCGGAGGCCGGAGCGGATCTCAATGCCGTAAACAAAAGGGGCGTAAACATTCTTACTGCCGCCATTATGGCCGGAGCAGTCCGGGGCCCGGCCACCGGGCTCACCGAGTATTTTCTGGAAAAGGGGGTAAAGCTTCAGGAAAAGACTCCTGAGGGCGCCGGGCTGCTCTTCTATGCCGGCCCGGCCGGGCTCAAATCCGGCGCGGTTAAGGCCCTGATAAATGCCGGAGCGGATGTCAATGAACAGGAGTCCGAGACCGGCATGACGCCCCTGATGACGGCGGCTTTTGCCGGAAACCGCGCTGCTCTGGAGGCTCTCACGGCAGCCGGAGCTCAGGCTGATGCCCGGGATCATGAGGGCCGCACCGCTCTTATGGCTCTGGCTCTCTCCGCTCCGGCCGCGGATACCATAGCGGTTCTGCTCCGGGCCGGGGCCTCTCCCGGACTCCGGGATAAGAACGGCCGCACCGCCCGGGACTATCTCCGCCGGAGCGAGCTCTCTGAAAACGAGAAGAAAAAGCAGGAATTTACCCGGATCGACGAGCTGCTCCGAAAGGCCGAGGAGCAGGAAAACTCCGGCAAGGCGGAAAAGGCCTCCGGGCAGTAACGGCCAAAAACGCTAACAAAAGCAGACGGAAACAGCAGCGGGCGCAAACAGTAAAGGAAGAAACAGCAATGCGAGAACAGAACATGACTTCGTTTAATCGTCTTTCGCTTCGGATCCGGGAGAGTCTCCGGAACCGGATCGGCGCCGGTCTCAGGAGCGCTTTTCGGAGATCCGGCCTCGCGCTTTCTCTTTGTCTCGCCGGGGCCTGGGGGCTTGCGGAGGCCGGCACGGTGACCGTGGATGCCCGGGGCCGGGATCAGGCCACCGCGGAAACCAATGCCCGGCTCAATGCCACCCGGGAGGTGATGAACGCCATGGCCGGGCCGGAGTTCGTGAAATCTCAGATGAAGCGCATTCGCGCGGAGATCATTGCCCGGCCGCAGGATTTTACCGGCAAGGTCAGCATTCTGAAGCAGCAGAAAAGCGGCAAAAACCTCCTCCTGCGGGCGGAGGTTACGGTGGATAACGAACGGCTGGCCGAAGCTCTCCGGGCTATGGGAGCGGAGATTACGGACAGCGGCGTTCAGCCCACCCGGGATCTGGGCTCATTCGGAGCCGGGGGAGAGGCCCCGGAAGGAAGTCCGTCTCCTGCGGGCTCGGGGCCGGAAGCGTTTTTCGGGAGCGGAACCCGGGCCTTTCCCGGCAGCGTTTCCGTTCCGGCCATTGACAATACGGATCCCGTAACCGAAATTCTGGTGCCGGGGTTTGAGCTTAACGCCGGCTCCTGGGCTCCCGCCGTCCGTTCTCCGGGGGAAAGGTTTACGGTTTTCATCCGAAAGCCCCAGTACACCGAGGTCTCCCGCAAAATCGCCGTGATCATCGCGGCCGCAGGGACGCCCTTTGAGTATGAGGCATCCCTGAAGGCCAGCATGACCAATGAACCCTACTACATGAAGGCCGATTACGATTTTTATCAGATGCGGGCTCCGGTTCTCCCCGGCTCCTACGAGATCCGGGTTTTCAGTACCGATGAGGGCAAGATCTTTCCCCTGGGACGGCTCGGTTACAAGGTAACGGCGGCGGACAGCGTTACCTTCCGTCTGGATCGGGACACCTTTGTGCCCGGAGAGGAGTTTTTTGTCACCATAAACGGCGTCCGGGCAGCTTCCGGCGGCCGCATTTATCTGGTGCCGGACACCCCGGAGGCCCTGAAGACGCGGTTCCGGGATGTGAAGAGCCTGGATCGCACCAAACCTGTGGATGAGCTCTATGCTCCTCATACCGGCTCCTGGATCAAGGCGCCCAAGGAGGAGGGGGACTATCTTCTCGTATACTACCGGGATTGCCGGGACTGCTCTTATCATGAACACTACGGCTCCGCCATCCCTGGAGTCTCCTATATTAAAATCCGGGTTAAAGCCCCCGGAGCGGCTCCGGCTCAGGATCGGCCCCGGATTCTGGTTCCGGAAAAGATTTACGCCGGTTCCGGGTTTAATTTCCTGGCGGACTGGCCGGGCCGGACTGATGCGCCCCGGGGAGAGCTCCGAATCAAAAAGAAGGGCCGCAAGGATCAGCACTGGGGGCAGCGGGTGACCTTTAATCCGGGGACGCAGAGCTATGCGGTAAACCCGATCTTCAGTCCCGGAGAATATATTGCCTCGGCCGAGAGCGAGGCCGGGGGCAAAAAGGTTACCTCTGAAATCGCCTTCCGGGTGGAGCCCTCCCTGCATTCCGCGGAAAAGGCCGTTATCACGCCGGAGCATGACAGCATTGAACCGGATACGGGACTGGTGATTACCGGCACCAGCGTGGTGGAGGCCGAGGAATCCTCCTTTGTGATTCTGGTGCCCCGGGGCACTCCCGAGGAGGTCACCAGTCTTCTTAAGAAGTACGGCGACAAAAGACAAAACGTGGGGCACCGGATTAAGTTTTCGGTATATTACAAGACCGCAGACATGACTCCCGGCAATTATGAGGCCCGGCTTTACAGCAGCGCCGATCCTTACGGCCGGGTGCTGGCCAAAAGCCCGGTGCGGGTGCTTACCCCGGAGGAAATAGCCGCCAATGAAGCCAGCCTGCTTAAGGAGCTCGATAAGCCGGAGCCGGGGCTTACCGAGGAGGATTCCCTTAACAAAATGAAGGATCGCATTAACCGGGAGTTTTATCTCCCCGGGAGCCGGAAGGCCGGGGGAAATACCGCCGGCGTCTGGGAGGCTGATTACGGAAACGGCATGAAGGCCTGCGCCGCGCCGGGACTTATGGCCGCCTCCTCCGGAGCGGAGGATCTCCGGCGGCTTTACGATGCTCTTTTCGGGGCCGGCTCCTATCCCGAGCCGGATACCGGCTATTCCATAAGCTTCGTTCCCGGATCCTACGGCGGAATCTATGACGGGATATTTGACGCCACGGGGGATTACCGTTTCATGAAGACCAAAACGACTCTGGCGGATTGCAGCAAGGCTCTTGATGAGCAAATAAACAAAATGTCCCGCCTGGATATCACTCTGGGGCGGGATGGCAACCTGAATGCCGCCATTATGGAGTTCGGCACGGCCATTTTTCAGAATTATCAGTTTGCCACGGATCTCGGCAAGGTCAGAGATGCCATTACCCTGGCTGCGGAGACCACCGGGAACACCCTGGCCATCGTGGATGCCATTAACGAGAAGGATATGGAGGGCCTGGCCAAAAACGCCATGAAGCTGGTGCTCAATACGGCGCTTAAGCTCTGCAACGACGGCAGCTGTCTCGAAAACATGATCCTGAAGGATCCGGAATCTCTCAAGGCACGCCTGACTACGCTGCCCAAGGAGCAGTATGAGAAGATTGAAAAAAGTCTGCGGAACTGTCCGGAGGGCTCCATGGCCCGGCTCTTTGCCAGTGACATGATGAAGGTCAGAGAGCATATTGAGCTTCCCGACGCTGATTTCCTGAAGCTCTACGAAAGGGCTCAGAAAAATGAGGGCAAAACCTTGGCGTTTCTTGATGAGGTCAAGACACTGCGTGATACCTATAAGAGGACTATGACGGAATACAAGGTTATGGAAAAGAGCTTCAGCACGGCGGAGGATCTGGGCACAGAATTTGGCCGGGCCTGGGAGGGATCCACGGATTTGGATATCTACGGCAATGCTGCCCTGACATTACTCTCTCTGGACCCGAATTTTGCCATGGCTGTGGCCACGGTCAAACTGGGCTATCAGGCGTCCCTGGCTTCCCGGGATTTTATTAATGACACATCGATACGGCGGGTATACGGGTACTGGAAGCTCTTAGGAGACGAAGACCGCGATGACACGTGGAAGAATGACGGCGAACATACCCGGCGAGCCTTGGCTCAGGCCAAGAAAACCATGAGCAAGACCCTGCGC